>JAILFQ010000202.1 GCA_024697505.1 Lachnospiraceae bacterium | reverse complement strand
ATGGACTACGGTAACCTTGTTATTCTTACAATAATAGGCAGTATTTGTACCGTAGGCCCTACAATTCTTCAAAAAATAGGTACACCTATCAAACAGCTTAAGTATGTAACCGTTATATCCGTGGGACTTGCCGTTCTCTTGCTCGGAACAGACTCGTCCATAGGAATCTACATGACTTACGGATTAATGATGGTCTTAAGCTTAATGTTTGTAGACCCTAAGTTTACAAAGAACATCTGCTTTATCAACTACCCCATCATTGCAATTTCCCTTTATTTCCGTTCAAAGAGCGTGGATCTGGGCAGTCTTTACGACAGCCCGATGCAATGGTTTATTTCCGTAGGGATCGGTTTTGTTGTTATTGAGCAGACCCTTATGACATTTGCGGTTATAAGCGTTGCAAAAGTAGCAAGAAGTATTCTTTTAAAACTCCACGACACCGAAAAAGTTAATATGATGTTTGAAAAGTGCGGAAAAGTATCCGAGGAACTTGTTGAAATGGTTAACGGCCTTAAAACAGATATGGACCGTTCCACAGAGATTACGGATGCAGTGGTTCTTTCTTCAAATAATACCGCAGATGACTGCGAAAAAAGTATCGAACACGCAAAGAAAATGCAGGAGACCATAGATACTATGGACGAAAGCATTGCAAAGATAACGGATCAGACAGACGAGATGTCCGGTATCTCCAAAGGCATACAATCCAAAATAGAAGCCTTCGCCTCCGAAATGACAGGCCTTGTGGACAGTATGGAAAATATTAAAGCCACTTCCGATAAAACCGGTGAATCGATTCAAAAGCTTGAACAAAGCATTTCAGAGATTTCCGCTTTTACGGACGAAATTTCCGGTATTGCGTCAAGGACAAACCTTCTTGCACTTAACGCTTCCATAGAAGCCGCAAGAGCAGGCGAACAAGGCCGCGGTTTCTCCGTTGTTGCAGATAACGTAAGAGCTCTTGCCGAGCAGTCTCAGACTTCCAGCAGTTCCATTGTGGAAAAGATATCTCAGACTCTGGAAATGCTTAAGGAAGTTAAAGCTTCCAATGAGACCAACACAAGCTCAGTAGACGAAGGAATTTCGAAAATTTTTGAAGTACAAAAAGAGGCTTCAAAGCTTGGAACCCTTCAAAACGACTCTATAGAAGCAGCCGCAAAGGTTGCAGACAAAACAACCGAAAGTATAGAACAGGGTAAAAAAGTTAAGCAAATGGCCGAGGAAATGGCAGCTCTTGTTCTTAATTCCAAGGAACGCACCCAAGATATTATAGAAAACTCCGAAAATCAGAAAAAGATCACCGATGATACACTTGAAGCTTTCAACAGGGTAAACACTATCGCGGAAGAACTTTTGGAAATGAGCACATCTTTATAGAACATTTTTTAACAAAAAAGCGCCGTATAGGCGCTTTTTTTGTACAATTTATTAAATATTTCGACATCTTGATATCTTATGTGGTATATGTTAGAATATTAACGTATAATTTACTTTTCGGAAGGAGTATCACAAAATGGAGCAGACAAAAAGAAAAGACACGATCGAAGCATCTCTTAACCAGATGTCTTCAATCACCAATCGCATATTTATCGGCTTGTCCGTACTTATGCTTATCTTCCTGGGGCTTATCGCCATCAACTTCAGAAGTTTCTACACAAAACAGTATGTAACCGAAAAATACCAGATGGAAATTCGTAAAGATGTACAAACCATTAACAAGCGGCTTCTCTTCGCACAAGCTTCAAACGATCCCGCGGTTACAGCAGAGCAGGCTGCAGATCTTGAAAAAAGATTTGATAAAATCTCCACGTATTTTACAACAATCTCCAAAAACCTTAATGATGAAGAACTGGGTAACAAACTTTCCACGGCATGGAACAACGTAAGAAAAGCATCATTTGAAATGCTCGAACTGGTAAACAGCGGTGACTCGGCCGTAGCGCTTGACTACTATAACAACAAATTAAACGCCGCCTCCGAAATCCTTGCGGACCTGCTTGACGAAACCGGAGAAAGAGCGGATGCAGCAGCCGCCGGCAAATACCGTTCCACTATGGTTATTTGTGTAATTGCAATCATTGTTCTTGCAATCTCTTCTGCCGCCACAATAATTATAAGCCAGAAAAAGAGTAAGGAAATAATCTCTTCCATAGAGGACGACCTCAAAATACTTAACGATGCGGCTGTGGAAATAGCAAAAGGAAATGTACATGTAACCATTAACTACGACAAAGATAACGAAATCGGTGAAGTTGCCAAACAGCTCAGACTTGCCGTTTCATCCTTGGCACGCTACATTGATAAGATAAGCAATGTAATGTCCACAATGGCAGACGGAAACTTCAATATTATCTTTGAAAAGAATTTCGAAGGTGATTTTGAGGCCATTCAACAGGCAATCAATTCTTTCTCACTTAAAATATCCGAGTCTATGGATGAAATAGTGCAGGTATCCGGAAGCGTTTCCGGTGGTGCCGGACAGCTTGCCGCTGCAGGAAGAGACCTTGCAGACACAACCACAACTCAGGCAAACATTGTTGATAATCTTTCGCAGCAGGTAGAAACAATAACCAAGCAGATTTCCGAGAACTCCAGAGAAGCCGAAAACATTTCAAATGATGTAAATGGTATTGTAGACAATATAGTTAACGGAAACAAAAAAATGCAGGATGTTGTTCGGGCAATGAACGCCATTTCCGAGTCTTCCTCACAGATAAGCAACATTATAGATACCATTAACAGTATTGCAGACCAGACCAATCTTCTCTCTCTTAACGCCAGCATAGAAGCCGCAAGAGCAGGTGAAGCGGGACGCGGATTTGCAGTAGTCGCTTCCGAGGTTTCTCAGCTTGCCACACAAACTGTTGAAGCTGCTCAAAGCACAGCAAACCTTATTAACGAATCCATAAGAAATGTTAATGAAGGAATTAAGATAGCAGACGAAACAGCTGAAGAAATGAACGGCATGGTTTCTCAGGTTGAAGGAATCCGCGAAAAAGTTAGACAGATTTCCGATGACTCAACCGTTCAGGCAAATTCCGTTCAGGATCTTTCCATAAACATAAACGAAATTGCAGAAAACGGCCGAAACAACGCAGCTACATCCCAGGAGTCTCTGGCACTCAGCTACGAGCTTAACGAACACGCAGACGCCTTAAAGACTTTGGTTGATCACTTTGAATTAAAGCACTGAATGTATAACAGATAAAACAAAACCCGAAGGTGAAGGCCTTCGGGTTTTTCATTTCCAACTGTATTTATGCCCTTCCCAGTGCTTTTTCTATCTGAGCAATAAGAAGATCCGGGGCTACAGGCTTTAAAAGATAACCTGCAGGTAATAGCCTTAAAACAGCCTCTATATTCTTTCTTTCATTAATACCGGTCAGGAAAATAACAGGAATATTGCAAAGGCTTTCGTCAGCCTTTATCATTTCCATGGTCATTTTTCCGTCGCACACCGGCATTTCGTAGTCCAGTATTATTACGTCCGGAACTGATTTTCCCATGGAAACCATTGCTTTCATACCTGAATTTGCAAGAGTTACGTTGTACTTATTTTCAAGCATTCCTTTTACGCTTCTGAGAGCTGTAGCATCATCATCCACAACAAGAACCTTTTTTCTTGTATCAGCATTTTCTGCATGGGAGGCTTTAAGCTCGTTCTCATCAAGCCCAAGTCTTCTGCATATTTCCGCAAGTATGTAGTCGTTAGATGCAGGTCTTGAAACATGTGAGAACTGATCTTCTTCGTAAAAGACCTCAAAAATGTCGTGTTCTGAAGGTGTGCCATGTGTAACAACAGGAATTTCGTGAACCGCTTTATGAAGATGATAAAAAAGCTGGTCGTCAGCCTTTGTAAAGCCTATAAGGCTTATAAAAATGAGGTCCGGCTCCGTAACTCTGATAAGGCTTGTGGCATTTTTTGTCTCTTCATTACAAATCTGTACATCAAAAAACTGTTTTAAATAAGTGTTAATGCTTTTTACCAGATCGTTCATTACACCAATAATAAGTATTGTCTTCATAATCTCATCCTTCCTGTTCCGTTATTCTTATTATTTCTGTTGATGCTTCTTTTGTTAGATCCGTATCTAAATCCGTAACCGCAGCGGAAAGCTTTTTA
>JAILFQ010000152.1 GCA_024697505.1 Lachnospiraceae bacterium | reverse complement strand
TTACTGACGAATTTACAAAAAGAATGGCTGCCTGCAAGAAGCTTTGTCCTCATTTCCACTTATCATTACAAAGCGGATGTGACAGCGTTCTTAAGAAAATGAACAGAAAATACTCTGCAGATGAGTATTTTGAAGGGGTCAATGTTCTTAGAAAATACTTTGAAAACCCCGCGATCACCACAGATATTATTGTTGGCTTCCCGCAGGAAAGCGATGAAGAGTTTGAGGAAACTCTTGCTTACGCCAAAAAGGTTGCTTTTTCAAAGATACATGTTTTTAAGTACTCCAGAAGACATGGCACCGTAGCGGATAAAATGCCGGGCCAGGTTAAAGAAGAGATCAAGTCTGTTAGAAGCGACAGGCTGATCGAACTTGAGGAGAGTCTTGGAAGAGAGTACAGGAAGGCATTTAAGGGAAAAAAGGAAAGAGTTCTTTTTGAAGAGGAAAGCGTTATTGACGGAAAGTTATATATGTGCGGCTATAACGAGAGATATGTAAGATTTGCCGTTCCTATGGAAGAATACAATAAAAAATACAAGGGACTTTCAAATGAGGTTGTAGAGGCAGAGGCCTTGGAAGAACTGGGAGATGCCCAGATGCTCCTGGCCAAGGTGTGACCTTTACTTTTTGAAGAGACTATTTTATAATAAAATTTAAAAGAGAATGTGAGGCAAATAATGAACGAGATCAACAGTACACAGTTTTATAAAGTTCAAAAGGAATCCCAGCCGGTTGTTAGGGATGTGATAGACAGTGTTTACCTTGCACTTACCGAGCAGGGATATAACCCGGTAAGCCAGATAGTAGGATATGTTATGTCCGGAGATCCTACTTATATAACCAGCTTTCATGGGGCAAGAAGCCTTATAATGAAGGTTGAAAGAGATGAAATTATAGAAGAACTCCTTCAGGATTACATAAAGAATAATTTTGACGGTACCCATAAAAAAGGATGAATAAGAAATGAGAATAATGGGACTTGATTTTGGAGCCGCAACCTGCGGCGTGGCAATAAGCGATGAACTGCTTATTACCGCACAGGGGATAGAAGTTATAAGAAGAGAGAAAGAGAACCAGCTTCGCCATACCTACCAGCGCATTGAAGAACTTATTAAGGAGTATGGTGTAACAAAGATAGTTCTCGGATATCCAAAGCACCTGAACAATTCCATCGGAGAAAGAGCAAAAAAATCCGAGGAATTTGCTGAGAATATAAAGAGGAGAACAGGGCTTGAGGTAGTTCTGTGGGATGAGCGTCTGTCTACTGTCGCTGCCCATCGGGTACTTGACCTTGGAGAGGTTTCCCTCAAACAAAAGTCACAGGTTGTTGATAAGGTAGCTGCTGTAATCATTTTACAGGGGTACCTTGATTATCTTGCAAATACGGCAAAAGTTGATGCCGGGAAAGGAACGGATGGAGAAAACTAAAAAGAAAGACGATTTTATTACGCTTATCGGGGATAATAATGAAGAAGTGGAATTTCAGGTAATTGAAGAGACAAAGCTTGGTGGAGTCTCCTATCTTTTGGTTTCCAACGGAGACGATGAAGAGGAAGAAGCGTTAATACTTAAAGATGTATCAAATGAAACAGACACAGAAGCCATATATGAAATTGTTGATAATGAGCAGGAACTTGCCGCGGTAGCAGGCATTTTCTCAGAACTTGTTGAGGATATGGATCTGGTTACCGAAGAGAAAGAGGTTTGAGAATTGAGAAAAAAGAAAAAAGATACGGATGCTTCGGCAGTTGTTCAGGCACCCGTTGTTGAGATGCGTAAACGTCCTGCAGATTTTAAGGGGCTTAAGATAATCCCTCTTGGAGGACTTGAACAGATAGGAATGAACATTACCGCGTATGAGTATGAAGACAGCATAATTGTTGTTGACTGCGGTATGGCTTTCCCTACAGAAGATATGCCGGGTGTAGACTGCGTGATCCCGGATGTTACATATCTTAAAGATAATATTGATAAGGTAAAGGGCTTTGTTATTACACACGCCCATGAAGACCACATAGGAGCCCTTCCGTATATCCTTCCGAATGTTAACGTTCCGGTTTACGGTACAAAGCTTACTATAGGTATAATTGAAAACAGACTTAAAGAATTCAACCTGTTGAAGTCTACAAAGCGCAAGGTTATAAAGCATGGACAGTCTTTAAATCTTGGCTGCTTCAGAATTGAATTCATTAAGACAAACCATTCCATTGCGGATTCTGCAGCTTTTGCCATATACACTCCTGTAGGAACCATCATTCATACCGGAGACTTTAAGGTGGATTATACACCTGTTTTTGGTGATGTTTTTGATCTGCAGAGACTTGGAGAGATTGGTAAAAAGGGTGTTCTTGCCCTTCTTGCGGATTCTACAAACGTTTTAAGACCGGGCTTTACAATGTCTGAAAGGACAGTTGGTAAGACCTTTGACAATATTTTTGCGGATAACGTAAACAAAAGGATCATTGTGGCAACCTTTGCTTCAAATGTGGACAGAGTACA
>JAILFQ010000142.1 GCA_024697505.1 Lachnospiraceae bacterium | reverse complement strand
CACAATGTTGATACTCTTATTGTTATTCCTAACGATAAACTTTTACAGATTGTAGATAAAAGAACGACTTTCCCTGAAGCACTTTCAAAAGCCGATGAAGTTTTAAAGCAGGGCGTTCAGGGTATTACGGATCTTATTAATAAGCAGGGACTTATTAACCTTGACTTTGCGGATGTTCAAACCGTAATGAAGGATAAGGGTATTGCTCATATCGGTATCGGTACAGGAACCGGAGAGGATAAGTGCATTGATGCTGTTAAGGCTGCTATTTCTTCACCGCTTCTTGAAACAACTATCGAGGGTGCTACAAATGTTATCCTTAACATTTCCGGAGATATAGGAATGATGGATGCCGATGAAGCTGCAAGTTATGTTCAGGAACTTGCAGGCCCGGATGCAAATATTATATTCGGTGCGGTTTACGATCCTTCGGTTCCGGATACAACTACGATTACCGTAATTGCCACAGGTATTGATGGAGCTCCTGCAATGGGCAGTTTCCCTGCATTTTCGGGAATTCAGAGCATATCAAGAAGTTCGATGTCCACACCAAGTTTCCTTAAGAATTCGTCTGTTACATCCAGACCGGGTTCTGCGGCTGAACCACCAAAGTTTACTTATAAACCAAGCTTTATGCCTCAGGGCTCTTCTTACGGACAAAGACCGGCCGCTTCTTCAACTGCGGCTCCTCGTCCTCAGGGAACACAAACTTCACCGTCTTCTTTTAGTAAGCCTGCAACGCAGACGACGGCGCCAAAGCCACAAATAAATTCACAGGCATCATTTACGGCGCCAAGTAATGCTGCGCCTGCAAGTGAGGGTACGGGAATTAAAATACCGGAATTCCTTCAAAAGAACAGAAAGTAATTTAGCATTTGCCGATATTTGAAAAGAGTTCCAACAATGGGACTCTTTTCTTTGTAAGAAAGGATTTACGGAGGAAATATGTTTTTTGTATATCTTGCTTTATGGATAATATTTAATGGCAGGGTTTCGCTCCAGATTTTAGTGTCGGGGGTTATTCTTGCCGCTGCTTTATATGCTTTCACATGCGCCTTTATGGGGTACAGTCCTAAAAAAGAGCTTGCCGTAGTTAAGAAGATTCCGGCGGCTCTGTTTTATGTTCTGGTACTTTTGGTGGAAGTCTTCAAGGCTAATTTTAAGGTGCTTTTCTTTATTTATACCCCTAAGTATGAAGTAGAACCAAAGCTTGTTTCTTTTAAAACGGATTTAAAAAGTGAAGGAGCCAGAACGGCTCTTGCCAACTCAATCACTTTAACACCGGGAACAATAACGGTTTCTTTGGATGAAGATAATCTTGTTGTTCATGCTTTGGATTCGGATATGGCAAAAGGACTTAAGGGGTCTGATATGGAAAAACGTCTTATTAAAATAGAAAATATAGGCAGGAGGAAATGAATATGGAAGCGGTTTTTAACGTTTTTCTTATCGTCTGTATGATAATACTTGCGGTTTGTCTTATTTTCTGCCTTGTCAGAGCTATAAAAGGCCCTCATATTACGGATAGGATAGTGGCAATTAATATGATCGGAACTACAACGATCATCATTATTTTGCTTTTATCTCTTTATCTTAAAGAGAATTATCTTGTTGATGTTTCTTTACTTTATGCCATGTTAAGCTTTTTATCCGTTGTCGTTCTTACAAGGATATATACGGGTGTTTATAATGAGAAAGAGAAATCAAACAAGAAAAACGGCGATAAAGAATCTGATGAAGATAAGGAGGATATAGTATGAGTGATATAAGATTTATTGCAGCTATGTTACTTATCATTTTTGGAATATTTATGGTTATATCCTCTGTAATAGGCATATTTAAGTTTAAGTTTGCCCTTAACAGGATGCATGCGGCAGCCATGACCGACACGCTTGCCCTTCTTATGGTGTCTGTTGGGGTTATTGTAATGTATGGCTTTTCACTTACATCTCTTAAAGTTTTGCTCATAATCATTTTTCTTTGGATTGCAAGCCCGGTTTCTTCACACCTTATTGCAAGCCTGGAAATAATGATACATAAAGACAGTTCGGATAAGAATTACACAAAGGAGGAACAGTAATGGAGATACTTTCATATATACTGCTTACATTCCTTATAGTGTGTGCGATTGCAACGTGTTTTGCCAAAAATTTACGTACAGCTGTTGTAATATTTATGTCTTACAGCACTATTATGTCTATTATATGGCTTATTCTTGAGTCTCCGGATCTTGCTATTACGGAAACAGCTGTAGGAGTGGGCGTAACAAGTATACTCTTCTTTATTACTTTAAAGAAGATTCATGCTATAAAGTATAAAAAACAAAGTGGTGAGGAGGGCGAAAATGAGCAGGATCAGAACTGATTATGAAAAATCATTCTTTCGCAGACTTTACCGCTTTATAACCGGTGATGATAACTTAAATGAGGCTGCCGGTTATGAGGTTGAAAGTGAAGAAGCAAGGCAGAGAATGGATGA
>JAILFQ010000133.1 GCA_024697505.1 Lachnospiraceae bacterium | reverse complement strand
TTACTGCAAGCTGTCCGCCCTGTGGATGAGCATAACTTTCCGTATCCGCAAAGTTCACCACAGTCTTTCCGTCTCTAATTATTCCGGAAACCCTGTTATAAAACGCCATGCCGTCTTTAAGCAGGCCAAGGCTTTCATCACTAATGTCGTATATGTCCCCGCTAAGACCCATTCTTCCAAGGAAAGTTGCACAAATGGAATAAAAGATCCTTTCCCTGCTGTCGGACTTTCTTAGAACGGCCCATATCTGGCTTTGCTCAGGCCTTATTACTTTGTGCAGGTTTGCAGCGATTAAAGGAAGAGCGGCTGCTTCGTGACAGTCGGAAAAACTTGCCTGAGAAGCAAGTTCCATAAATGATGGTTCAAGCCTGTGCCCTCCGCTGGAACAGCTTTCTATTACAAGGTCCGGTATTTGTTTCTTCATTTCTTTAAAGAAGTCCTGTGTACCAAGGATCTTTCTTCGAAGGTTCTCACCAAAAGACTCCTCGCCATCGCAGCCTATTCCGTATGTATCATTATAATCTATTTTTACGTAGCCGAAATTGTTGCCCTTTAAATTGTCTATTACGTTCTTTTTAAGGAAATCCTTTACCCAGGGATCTTCCATATCCCAAAATCTTGAGGCACCTACTGTTAGAGGAAAACCATCTTTTTTAAGCAAATGATTGGTTTCTTTAAAACTCTCTGCAAAAGGAGAGGTAACTTCCGGTTCAAACCAGATTCCCGGAATCATTCCCTTGTTTCGTACGTAGTCTGTAAGTTCTTTAAGGCCGTTTGGAAATCTCTTTTTGTTTATTGTCCAGTTTCCTCTTTTATCCCACCATTCGCCCTCGTCTGTAGCGTACCAGCCGGAATCCATAACCAGATATTGAATGCCGAGGCCTTCAAGTTTATCTGCAAGTCTCTTAAGATTATCTATAGTAGGGTTGCCCCAGGTTGTGCAATACTCGTTAAAGACTATTCCCATGTGGTCGTCGGCCGGACTTATATCAGGGCATTGCGCTTTTACCAGTTTGTCACATACATCATTAAGGCTGTAACCGGTTGCTATTAAAACTTTTGGGGCAGTAAAAGATTCCCCCGGTTTTATTTTCTTTGTCCAGTGGCCAAAATCTCTGTCTGCAAGGCCGCCGGTAATTGTAAGCTTGTCCTTCTCTTTTGCTATTATCTCCATTTGCCAGGATGATGGGGCGTAAAGCTGAATTCCGGTAAATAAGCCGGTTTCACTGTTTTCCAGTGCAAGAAAAGGGAAGTATTTTCTAACCGGCATGGAGCCGAGGTTGCCAAACTTTTCTACTCTGAACCCATGGTTGGACCAGGAAGCTTCCATGTTAAGGCCTTTAATGGTGTCTACCCTGTGTTTTCCTTCAGCGCTCCAGAAGGACATAAGACGGTGGATTTTGTCCGCCACAAGGTCTTTAAGCATAAAACTTGTTATATATTCAAGAGTGACTTCTTTATTTGAATTGTTGGTAAAGGTGGTAAAGATCTCCTTTGCCTCGGAAATTAAAGACTGTCTTGTTTTAACGCTTAAAGTAAGGCCGTCTTTTGTTTTATATGTTAAGGTCTCTTTGTCTTCCCGAACCGGGTTTCCAAATTTAAGGGCGGTTTCGCTTCCGTGCATTGTAAGGCCGGAAGAGTAGTTCCCTTCGTAGTTGTCGCCGATTATTTTTACTTCCGCAAAGCTGGTAATTTCTGAAATTCCAAGAATCTCCCCTGCTTTTTTAAGCACCGGAAGTTCTCTTGCCGCAATAAGTCTTCCAAGTCTTGAACAGGTCCTTTTCTCGTATTCGCAAAGGGCCTCGGTGTACTTAAGCCTTAATGTGGACAAATGATACTTCTCAATTTCATCATTTGTAAGGTGCTTTTCTCCTTTGGACAGAGCCCTGCACAGAAAATAATTGTTTATGTTGTGGCGGTGGATAAGGTTGTAGTAGTCGCTTACCACGCCTATTTTGCAAAGTACTTCGCACTCAAGGCCAAGTTCCTCTTTAAGCTCACGCTTTATTGCTGTGGTAAGGTCTTCCCCTTCTTCAACTCCTCCGCCGGAGGTCTCTATTATGGTAACGTCTCCGAAAGCATCATTTCTGACTGCCCTTACAAAATAAAAGCAGCCTTCATCGTCCACAACTATTGCTCTTGCAATGTTACGGTCGTGGTCTGTGTATGTAAAAGGCCATTCCCCATCCGTAAGCTCTGCCTTAATTTCTGTAAAATCTTTATTTTTTATATCTTCAAAGAGATTTGCTTTTTGCATTTTCGGTCCTCCCGTTTTTAAATGTTTTTGGCTGCTGTGGCCATTCCCGACTGCTCTTATAGATTATTGCATAAGGGTGGTAGCAGGTCAATTACTTTTCTTGACTACCATATTAAACTGTGTGATA
>JAILFQ010000116.1 GCA_024697505.1 Lachnospiraceae bacterium | reverse complement strand
TACAATTCTTAAACAGTTTGCGGAGCCGTTGCTTTTCTCTGTAGACAGAAATGCACCGGAATATGCCGAGGCCAAGAGACTTCTTAAGTTTTTGGATTATTTTCTGGGGGCAAGTTCGGAAGATGTGCCTAAAAACTCTATTCTCAGAGAGTTTATTGGCGGAAGCTTCTTCCCGGTATAAGCCACTTTACAATTTTTTGGTCTCGTGTTAGAATACAGCGCGAGCCGCACAGACGGTCGCGCCGGGAAACCGGTGAGGAAAGTCCGGGCTTTACAGGGCAGGATGCCGGATAACGTCCGGTGAGGGTGACCTTAAGGAAAGTGCAATAGAAAAGAAACCGCATGGCTTTGCCATGTAAGGGTGGAATGGCGGTGTAAGAGACCACCGCCTGTCCGGTAACGGACAGGGCTGTGCAAACCCCATCCAAAGCAAGACCGAACAGGAAGCTATACAGTTGCCCGCTGTGCTTCCGGGTTGGTTGCGTTTTGCGTGGTAACGCGCAAAGGAGCTGCATGGTAACATGCAGTCAAGAAAGATGATCGTCTGATACAGAACCCGGCTTACAGTGTGACTCAAAACCCCCCGCAGGGAAACCTGCGGGGGGTATGTTTTGATTAATAATTTCTTATTTTATCTGAGATCCTTACTCTGTTAAAAAGAGAAGCGTATTCTATTTCACTGAGTTCTTCCACAAAGTTGCTTGTAAAGTTCTTTTTAACTCCCTTTTGTTTTAGTATATCCGCAGCTCTGTTATAGGCAACAGCTGCTTCGGCTTCGCTTTTGTATTTGCCTACTATTATGTCTCCGTTAACATGTATTTTTGTTACATATATATCTGTACCGTTTTTGCTTTCTTTGAAAACTCCGAAATATTTATTTATTATTTCTATATTTGCGTATCTGAGGTCGTAGGGGTCTCCGTTTGCAAACCTGTAATCTCTTCCCATAACGGCGTAACTCTTTATTCCGTATCTTGAAAGAATGCTTACCTGCATTCCGTAGTCTGCCACAAAAAGATGGGAGCCTCTTTTCATAATTTTGTGGTTTGAATAGTAAAACAGATCGTCTACATCAAACCTGTAATGGGTGTTTTTGTCCAAAAAGTAGAGAAAGCTGCGCTTTTCCAGATAAATGGGGGTTTTAATATACATGCGGTTGTCTCTCATATTTATAAGAGAGACCCATTTTTCGAAGGAAAGAAGGTGCCTTTCTTCGGAGTGGGATTCTATAAGCTTTTCAAAAGGCCGCTTGCTCTTAAAAAGACGGGCAGCTTCCAGATAGGCCCTGTGAGCTGTTTTTTCGTCCGGAAAGCTGCCGAGACTTATGTGTTTTAAATTGTGTGTTATGGAAGCCCGGTAGAGATTTGAACCATCTGCCTTTTTTCCAAGATAAACTCCTTTGAGCATACAGCCCCCTTGCTTTTTACTTGTTCATAAAATAATTTTTGCATATCTCTGTCGTCTTTTCAAGATAAAGGTTGACATTTTCCCAGATTTTGATATAATCCACAAGGCTGTTGTTTTTTGTACAAATTTATGTGTTTGCACAAAATGATATTATTTCTATTTCTATGTGTGGTGGAGAATATGTTTAAAAAATTATCTACAGTTATTATAATTGCAGGTATTGTTTTTTGCCTTGTTAAGCCGCAGACCGTTAATGCTGCTATGCTTGAGGGTGCAGAAAAGCTTGTTACGGCGGACAGTGTCTGGAACGAAGCTTTCGACTCTGTTTACTCCGGAAACATTTTTGCCTCCGATCTTCTTATTCAACTGGCTATAACGGAAGCTGAAGCTTTGGAAAAACAGTATCTTGAAGAAACGGGGTCTCACCTTGTTACCTACGGAGACAAGCGTTTTTATATAACGGCGGAAGAGTATGACATGCTTGTACGTATAGTCTCTGCAGAGGCCGGAACGGAAGACCTTAAAGGAAGAGTTCTTGTGGCAAACGTTGTTCTTAACAGAGTTTTAAGCGACGAATTTGCAAATTCCATAATAGATGTTATTTTTGAACCGGATCAGTTTGCCCCGGCAAGTTCAGGGTCCATATATACAACAAAAATAAAACAACTTACCTACGATGCGGTGGATATTGCCATTTCCGGGACTGATTATTCCGAGGGTGCACTTTATTTTGTACAGAGAAGCGCATGCAAGCCGGAAGCTCTTGTGTTTTTTGACTCTCTTGAGTATTTGTTTGATCATGGGGTGCACACGTTTTATAAGGAATGAGTATAGAAACGAAAGCTTTAAAACTTTTTTGTGGAAAAAGATAATTATAACAGTATATTAATATAGAAGAAAAAAGACTTTAACAAAGCAAAATGTTGAAGTCTTTTTTCTTGCTAAAATTATTCTTACATGTTATCATAAGTCAAATCCGTTCGTGAGACACGCACTTTTGTCTACGGACGGGAGTTTAAGAGTGAAAACGAGGTGGCGGAATGGATATCTTATATAAGAGCACAAGAAATTCTGATATAACTGTTACTGCTTCACAGGCAATAATAAAAGGTCTTTCTGAGGATGGCGGACTTTTTGTACCTGTGGAGATTCCGAAACTTCCGGTTAATCCATGGGACCTTGCCGGAAAAACTTACAAGGAAGTTGCTTTTGTAGTACTTAGGCAATTTCTTTCGGATTATACGGATGAAGAAATAAAAGAATGTATAGAAAAAGCTTATGACGATAAATTTGACACTAAAGAGATTGCACCTTTAAGACAGGCGGACGGTGCTTTTTATCTGGAACTTTTCCATGGCAAAACAATTGCGTTCAAAGATATGGCACTTTCCATCCTTCCTCATCTTCTTACAACCGCCGCAAAGAAACAAAACATAAAAGAAAAAATAGTTATTCTTACGGCAACAAGCGGAGATACAGGAAAAGCCGCGCTTGCGGGTTTTGCCGATGTGCCGGGGACCGCAATAATAGTTTTCTATCCAAGAGACGGAGTAAGCAGGATCCAGGAAAAACAAATGGTTACCCAGACAGGAGATAATGTAAATGTTGTAGCCATAAAAGGAAATTTTGACGACGCCCAAAACGGAGTTAAAGAGATATTCGGAAATAAAGGACTTGAGGAAAAAATGCTTGAAGAAGGCTATCGTTTTTCTTCGGCAAATTCCATTAATATAGGAAGACTTGTGCCTCAGGTTGCCTATTATGTATATGCCTACGCCAAGCTTGTGGAAACCGGCTCTGTTATGGCGGGAGATAAAATAAATATTGCGGTACCTACCGGTAATTTCGGAAATATACTTGCTGCATATTATGCAAAGAATATGGGCCTTCCGGTAAATAAACTTATATGTGCCTCCAACGAAAATAAAGTTTTGTTTGATTTTTTTGAAAGCGGAGTATACGACAAGAACAGAGACTTTATTTTGACCACATCACCATCCATGGATATACTTGTCTCCAGTAATCTTGAAAGGCTTATATATATGGCTGCCGGAAACAACGCCGAAAAGAATGCCGGTCTTATGAAAGACTTGAAAGAAAAGGGAAAATATGAAATAAGCGAAGAAATGAAGGAAAACCTTAAAGGTTTTGTGGGCGGCTTTGCTAAGGAAGAGGAAGTTGCGGAAGAGATAAAGCATCTTTACAATAATGCACGCTATGTTATAGATACACACACAGCAGTTGCTTCTTCCGTTTACAGAAAGTATAAGGAAGAAACAAAGGATAAGACCGTAACGGTTATTGCATCTACGGCCAGCCCTTACAAGTTTTCCAGAAGTGTAATGAGTGCAATAGATGAAAAGTACGCCGGCATGGAGGATTTTGCACTTATGGATGAACTTTCAAGAACGTCCGGAACCGCAATTCCTGCAGCAATAGAAGAGATAAGAACTGCTAAAGTACTTCATACCACCGTCTGCGACAAGGTAATGATGCAAAGTGTGGTAGAAAAGATCCTGTCAGGGAATTGAAAAAAGTTAACAAAAACTTAAAAAACTAATATTTGACCACACTATGACATAAATTTGCCACAAATAAAATCCATAATGCTGTACAGGTCGAGTTACATGCGGCTGCGTTGTTTTCAACCATGTCACATCCTGAAAACAAGGTTGAACCTTCGCAAAGTACATGTTGCTTGGCAAAAAAACAATTCCAGGGGCGAGTGGAAAGGCAATATCAGGAAAAAAGGTCCAATCTATTGACCTTTTAATTCAAAATTGCTATAATCATTCCGCTTATTGGAGATGGCTTGTGTCAAAGAAGCGAACGAAGAAATACACCGAAACAGCAGCATCGGTGCCATCAAAGGGAACAGACGGAGGTACGTGCCAAAACCCCATAATTTTAAGGAGGAAAAAAAATAATGAGAAGTTTCACAAAGAAACTTGCTTTCGTTATGGCTCTTGCTATGGTTGTTACACTTGCAACACCTGCTATTGCACAGGTTAGCGCAGCAACAACGATCACATATGCATACCAGAACGAAACAGCAGTAAAAGAATCCATAGCTCTCAACGTTAACGAGACTGTGGATATGTGCTTTTTAGGAGCACCAAAGGGATGGAGAACCCTTTTCAAGGGCTGGACTTCCGCTGACACAAAGATTGCAACTGTTGATAAAGCAGGTAACATTACAGGTGTTTCTGCCGGTACAACAACAGTTAAGGTAGACCTCGGTGATGACTGTGTAGGTTCCCTTCAGGTTATCGTTAAGGCTCCTTCAACTACACCAACAGTTAAAGGTTTCGAGCAGGTTACTGAGAAGGAAATGAAGGTAGATCTTGGTAACAAGAATCTTACACTTGCTGATGTACAGGATAAGATCAACTTCTACTACTACATTCAGGA
>JAILFQ010000092.1 GCA_024697505.1 Lachnospiraceae bacterium | reverse complement strand
TTACGGAAGCCTGTTGAACTTTGAAAGCCTCGGAAAAGAATCTGCCCTTCTTGGAAGTGCCAAGGTAATCCACTCAATCCAGAATTACCTCAACGCGTTTAACGAGATTCTTTCAGAAAAGAACCGCGCAGAATACGAGTCATACCGGGAAGAACTTGATAAAAGCCGCCAAGTGTACGCAAACGAATTGAACTCCCTTTACCAGCAGACCCTGGAAATCGAGCGTGCGGGCTTAATTGAATGGAACAAGGCTTACAATAAGCTTCAGGATAAGTTCACTGACTTTCAGAATGAGTTTATAAACCGCTGGAATGCGACTACTGCAAAATGGCAGGAAGCACTCGAAGACTTTGAAGCAAAAAAAGCTCAGTGGATAAACGATATGTTTAATGAAGCTGAGAGCAGATCCCTTGCAAGCCTTGAATGCGGAAGTGCTGCGACAAGTTCTTCTGCTGCTTTGAAGGCTGCGCGCGATAAGGTGAAGTCGCTTGATAGTTTTGACTACAGCGGCCTTGAGCAGAGTTCCCTTGTAAACTCTGTCTTAAGTGACAGTAAAATCTATGCAATAGAAAGCCTTTTATACAACAAGGCTTCTTCCATCGAACAGACCAACACTCCGGCCTTTATGCTCAAGGCAAGTGCCGAATACCAGCTTTACCAGGCAGCCCAGAGCGTTGCACAGATTTTTGAAGAGACAAATAAGCGTGCCGAAGAAATTTCTGCCCGGGCAAGTGCACAGCGCTTTAAAATTGAAATTGATGCGAAGATAAAAGAATCGATTCAGAAAATCGACGACAAAAACACCGAAATGAAGGATAGCTTTGACGAGCGCGCCTTCGGCGAAGGCTATACGGTCAAAAACGGTTATTACAGAAAGAAAATCGTAAAGGACGTTAGCGTCTTCAGCGTAGACACAGAAAACGTAAAGGTGAGAATGTGGAAGGACTTTGAAGCCAATGACCCTGAAGTAAACTTAAGTCTTCTTGAAGAAAATGTTGACGCCGTAAAATTTTCTGTTATAATGACTTTAGTAAGCGCACAGCTTACCGACTGGGAAAACTCCATCTTTGGCGTAAGCGGTCTTGCTGCAACAGGCGATGAGAGCCGAAGCACACAGACTGTAAGCTACATCGTAGGCGAGTTTGAAAAATACGCTTACGGCGAGCAGTACAAGGGCCAGGTTGAACTTGGAAAAGGCCTTGTAGGTGCAATTCTTCTGGACTTTCAGAACAACAGCCAGAAGGAGCAGGCCGGCTGGGATGCCCTGGACGCGCCTACCTGGGAGAGAAAGCTGTGGTGTTCTGACACCTTCCCGGGCCCGAGTATAAGAGAGTTTTCTACAATGGTTGCATCCATTGCGGCAACTGTGTGTACGTTCGGAGCGGGAGCTGTTCTGGCAGTGGCAGTGAGTGCTGCGGTAATGGCTGCAAACGAACTTACATTTGAAATGGCAGATGTAAGCGTTGGATACCACGACTGGGACGAAGCGGCAAAGAATGTTGCAAAGGCAGCGGTGAGCGGAGCGATAACAGGAGCCTCAGGAGCTGCCATGGGAATGGCATCAAAAGTCGGCGGAATCGGCGGAGTATTTTTGAAGACGGGAATTACTTCGTCATCCTCGATAACAACGCAGTTTACGAACGCTTTTATCGACGATGGTTTTAGCGGAGTTGTGGATGCCTTTAACAGCTGGAGTGACTGGCAGGGGATAGCCGTAACTACAGGTTCTGCATTTATTTCAAACAGTATGTCATACGCCGTGCTTGGAGACCAAAACATAAACTTTGCCTCATACAATCAGAACCAGATAAAGGATGTTGTTACCGCAGTGAACCTAGGATCGGGGCTTTTAGGCAACGCTCTTGAATACGCGGTAACCGGTGAAACTTCCTTCAATCTTTTAAATCTTTCAATGTTTGGACTTGAATACGGAAGTATGTGGGGTGCTGCTGGCAGCAGTACACTTAGCGGAGGTTTCTTAGAGTTCCATTTAGGAAACAGTGGAATACAATTTGCCGTCGGTAGCGGCGGAACAGATATAAGCATTGGAACAGTCGTCTCTGCCCTGAACGGAGTAAGCGTAATACAAAAGGATAATGAAATAAACACTTATATCCAGCAGCACTACGGCGGGGATGAAACAACTGCTCAGATGCTAAAATCCCTGTATGCCCAGGAAGAATACGGTGCTCAGGATACACTTGAAGAAATCTTAAGTGGAAACCTGAGTAAGGAAGAAGTTGCTGAAAAGTATTTTGAGGTACAGGTTAAAGTTCTTGAAGCGCTGTTTGGTGTGCTGACACCAGGCGAAGAAACAGATTCTGAGGAAAAGAGCGTTCTTGAGAAAATAGAAGAGCGTGAAGAAGAGATTGTTGAAGAAAGTTCTGGAGAGAACGGGCAGGAGACAGAAGAAAACAGCGCTGGCGATAAAACGGAAGCGGAGTCGGACATTACTATAGAAGAAAAGTCTGAAACTGACGAAAAACTTTCTGAGCCGGCAGAAGAGAAGAATGCCTCGACTGAAAATACGGCAGCAACGACGGCAACCGCAGTCGCAGAACAAAAAGCAGAAGCGCAGGAAACAGCCGTATCGACCTCAGCTGCAGAAAAAAATGCATTTGAGACTTTTGTAGATAAGGTAAAGGAATTGTTTGTTAGTCTCTTTTTAAGTGATGTCGAAGATGAATCGAAAAAGCCTAAAACTTTTGCAAGTAAGGAAGAAGAGGAAAAGTACAAAGAACTTTATGAAAAATATAACAAAGTAAAAGATGCTAAATATTCTGAAAATGCTGCAGATGAAACTTTCAAAAAAGGAACCTTTATTCCAACTGCTGATTCTAAATTTTTTAACTGCATAGGTTTTGTCTGTTATATGTTTGGCTTAAGTCAGGATTATGGTGTTGCTGAGTTTGGTAAGTATTCTGAATTTGACTTAGTGAAAAATGTTGATATAACTAATCCTTTGGCAAAAGCTCAGATTGGTGATGTATTATGTTTGACT
>JAILFQ010000026.1 GCA_024697505.1 Lachnospiraceae bacterium | reverse complement strand
ACAATGGCAAAGATGCAACTGTGCACCGGTGTCTCCGGCAAGCAGTACGTCTCTTGCTTCTATTATTTCCTCCACCGCATTGGAAATTCCCGGAAGGCCAAGTTCCTCAGCCCTTTTTCCTTTATTCATAACTCCGCCTTTAACAAGAGTTATATCTTCACAATGAGCAAAAACAGGCATATTTACTTCTTTTGCCCGCATAAGTGCTTCGTATGCAAGATCCGATGCCATTACAGATTTACCGTCTTCGCTTATGGCAACTGCCCCATGTTCAGCCATTCCCTTAATATCCACAAGTTCTTTTCCGTTTTGTCCTTTGGTTATGGCCCCTATGGGAAGGACCTTAATAACCGCTTCTTTCTTTGCTTTATCGTAAGAAGCATCTATCATTTCCGGTGTATCCAAAGCCGGTTTTGTATTTGGCATCATACAAACAGTGGTAAAACCACCGGCAGCTGCAGCAAGCGACCCGGTCTTTATGGTTTCCTTGTATTCAAAACCCGGTTCTCTGAAATGCACGTGCAGATCCACAAACCCGGGAAGGATATATTTCCCTTCAGCATCAAAAACCTTTATCTCTGCATCTGTTTCTATAGAGTCTTTTGTAAGTTTTGAAATTCTGCCGTCTTCCACAAGCAGATTGTATTTTCCGTCAATTTTGTTGCCAGGGTCAATCAAATGCCCGTTTTTAATAAGTATTCTCATGTTTTTTCTCCGGCTTTAATTCTCTTTATTGCACAAAAAGTATCAAGCCTTGAGGGCTTGATACTTTTAAGCTCTTATTATTCGTACTCCACTTCTGCAAGAAAAAGCCCCTTTGGCTCCGGTGCCTGTGGAATAAGGTTTCTGTCTTTGGACTCAATAAGTTCAGGAACTTTCCCACAGTCGGTTTCCGAAAGTCCGCAGGAAAGGATAAGTCCAACTATATTTCTTACCATATTAGGCCAGAAATCGTCTCCTGTAACGGTAATGAGTATTTCCGTTTCATCAGAATAAATATCAAGCGCTTTAATTGTACGCTCTGTAGATTTCTTCATTCTTGGATTGTCGGAAAAGGCTTTAAAGTCATGTGTTCCGATGAACGCTTTGGCAGCTTCTTTCATCTTTGCCACATCCGGCTTTTTAAAACAATAGTACCTGTATCTTCTTTCAAAAACTGAAGGCACTTCGCCTATGGAAATGTGGTACTCAAAGGTGAACTGTTTAGCATTAAAAGCGGCATGAAAACGCTCCGGTACCTCCAGCGCCTCCACAACAGCAATGTCCATAGGAAGATATCTTCTTAAGTACTGCTTTATTTCAAGAACGGACTTTTTGCTCTCCGTTTTAAAATTAGCCACCTGGCGCAAAGCATGCGCCCCGCTCTCTATTCTTACAGCACCCGTAAGAATAACCGGAGCATCCTCCATTTTGAAAAGAACCTCTTCTATTTTTTCGGACACACTTGCATCTTTAGTGTTCTTTTGGCTCTTTTCCCAGCCCGCATATCTTGTACCATCATATTCTATTATAAGTTCTATGTTCCTCATTAGTTATTTGTACCCGTATTAAAAGTTGTAAAATATGTAAGAATTCCGTCTACAATAGCATCTGCTATCTTCTGACGATACTCTTCCGTCTGAAGCTTTGCATCTTCCTCAACATTTGTAAGGTAACCCATTCTTACTATGGTAGAAGGAATGGTTGTATTGTTAAGATAATCATATGAAGAACTTGAAGCGCTGACTTCCGAAATACTTCTTTCATATGCACCTGTTGCATTTATAAGTTTCTTATGGAGACATGTAGCAAGTGCTCTGCTGTCTTCATTAACACTATTGGACTTTGAAGGTATCTGCGCATATATACCGTTTGCAGAAGCAGATGATGTATTGTCGCACTGAATACTAACAAAGATTTCAGCTCCAAGACCGATTGCGGAATTCATACGAGCCTGCTGGCTGGTAGTCTCATCATCGGTTTCTCTGCACATGATTACCTCGTAGCCCTCTTTTATAAGTCTTTCCTGAACAAGTTTAGCCACAAGAAGATTAAGCTGATACTCAGCAAGACCTCCGGATGCACTGGAAGCTCCAAATCCCTTATATTTACCGGCATCTACCGCAACCACATGAATCGGTTCCGGAGTAGGTGTTGGTTTTGGTGTAAGTGTTGGTGTAGGTGTTGCAGGCGTATCTGTAGGAACAGCTACCGGAGTAGTATCCAACGGTGCCTGAGAAGGTGTTGTATTTGTTGTATCGTTTCCTTTTCCTTTATTCAACTTTGCATCTTTAACAACAGATGCAATTCCAAGCCCCAAAGTAATAATGATTAATACTCCCACAAGACAAAACATTCCCTTTGCCAACCCGCTCAGTTGTTTCATTAATAATCCCTCCTGTATGTAAGTCTATCTGATCCTCTCCGAAAAGCCTGTCTTATTTTAAACTTTACGAAGAGCCTTATTTGCACAATAAGAAGAACACATAATTTATCCGGTAAATCTTTTATGGCAAAATCTTTCTGATTTATTATAGCCTTGTT
>JAILFQ010000266.1 GCA_024697505.1 Lachnospiraceae bacterium | reverse complement strand
GGTAAGACTACAGTTATCACAAGGAGAGTTCTGCATATGACAAGGGATCTTGGTATAGACCCCGGCAGCATCCTTGTGATTACTTTTACCAAAGCAGCCGCAGTGGAAATGGAGGAACGCTTTCATAAACTTGGTGGAAACGGGCAAGTAAATTTTGGCACTTTCCACGCGGTATTTTTTAAAATCCTTAAGTATGCCTACAATTACAATGCTTCAAATATCATTAGAGAGGACGAGTCCTATGACCTGCTCCTGCAGATAGTAAGAGAAAAGGTCCTTGAAATAGGGGATGAAAACGAGCTTGTTTCGAATATAAAATCTGAGATAAGTTTTGTTAAAAGTGAAAGAGCGGATCTTTCCGCTTATTATTCAAAAAACTGTCCCGAAGAAACATTTAGGGAAATTTACAAGGAATATAACGGCAAACTTGAAAAAAGCAGGCTGATCGATTTTGACGATATGCTTGTCTATACCTAAGAACTCCTTAAGGGACGTCCGGATATCCTTTCTTTATGGCAGGACAAGTACAAATACATTCTTATAGATGAGTTTCAGGATATAAATTCTGTTCAATATGATGTGATCAAGCTTCTTGCAGCGCCTCAAAACAACATTTTCGTTGTGGGAGACGATGACCAGTCCATATATGCTTTCAGAGGAGCAAGACCTGAGATCATGCTTGGCTTTGAGAAAGAATATAATGGCTGCGAGAAGATACTTTTGGACATTAATTTCCGCTCTCAGGAAAAAATAGTGGAAGGGGCGCTTAAGCTTATTTCCCATAATAAAACCAGATTTGATAAAAAGATCCTTGCAAACAGACCGGCGGGAAAAGATGTTGTAAGAGAAAGCCTGCCAAATGAGAAAGCACAGGCGGAGGCTATATGCGAGGAGATCGTAAGGTTAAGAAATGAGGGAAGATCTTACAGAAAAATGTCTGTGATCTTAAGGACAAATGCCTGCGGAAGGTCTTTGCTTCCGACTTTGATGAGGTACAACATTCCCTTTGTTGCAAGGGACTTTATTCCAAACCTGTACGATCATTGGATAGCAAAAGATATCTTTGCCTATATACGCTTTGCCATGGGCGAAAGAAGCCGGGAGAATTTCTTAAGGATAATGAACAAACCGAAAAGGTTTATAAGCCGGGAGTCCGTTCCGAAAGGAGAAGTGGATATAAAGGCTTTGGCAAGGGAAGGCGAAGATAAAAGGTGGCTTTATAAAAATCTTTCCGACCTGGAAGGCCATCTTGAGAGGCTTAAAGGTATGCCGCCGCTTGCGGGAGTCAAGTATATAAGAAATGCTGTGAACTATGCTTCTTATCTTAAAGATTATGGGGAGTACAGAAGGATAAAAACGGACGAGCTTTATGAGGTGCTTGATGAACTTGAGCAGGATGCGGCAAATTATTTAAGCTATGAAGAGTGGTTTGCCGGGGTGGAATATCAGAGCAAAGAGTTAAAAAAACAGCTTGAGAAACAAAAAGACAGAGGTCTTGATGCGGTTATTGTACAGACTATGCACTCTTCCAAGGGGCTTGAGTACGATGTTGTTTTTATTCCGGATGCAATGGAGGGGATATGCCCACACTCAAAGGCTGTGCTTCTTTCGGACCTTGAGGAGGAAAGGCGTATGTTTTACGTTGCTGTAACAAGAGCCAAAGAAGAATTATATATATATTCCGCTAAAACAAAGTATAACAAGAATATGGAAGTCTCCAGATTTGTTGGGGAAACCGGGCTTGGCGGGGCATCATTTGGAAATGATACAGTATGCCATAAGGTTTTTGGAAGAGGGAAGATCATTAAAAGAGAGGGTACAAGAATTACGGTTGTTCTTGAAAGGACGGGAAAAGAGGTTGTTCTTGACGAGAAGATATGCATAAATAAAGGACTTTTTGTCTAATTATTTTATGCGTTTTCGGGGAAGAAATAACTTTTCTTGATGTGCAATATGTGGTATTCTATAAAAGTGGAACCACATGAAACGGAGAGGGAAATTACGTGAATAAAAAAATACAGACAAGATTTAAGTCATTATATATATTCTTAACTACTGTTT
>JAILFQ010000375.1 GCA_024697505.1 Lachnospiraceae bacterium | reverse complement strand
TATTCCAGAAGTGAAGACCACAAGGTATATAACCCGGACGGAAAAGAAATAATTGCAAGAGATAATGAGATAAGTCTTATAAGGAAAACGGATCCGGCAAAGGCATATTTTAACTGCCATACGGATATTACAATACCTTATGACGAAATAGGCGTTATTGAATCTGTAAGAAAAGACGGAAAACTTGCTCTTATAAAGGATGGAAGATTTGTGCTTGAGGGAACTGAGGCGCTTAACAAGCCACTCAATGATTATTTTGAATGCAACGCAAGCAAAGTTTATTAAACCGGAGGTAAAAAAATGAGTGAAGTAGGAATTGTAATGGGAAGCGATTCAGACCTTCCTGTAATGGCGAAAGCGGCAGAAATGCTTGAGAAATTCGGAATATCTTATGAAGTAACGGTTATTTCCGCCCACAGAATGCCGGATGTTTTCTTTGATTATGCAAAAACCGCAAAAGAAAAGGGCTTTAAGGTGATAATTGCCGGCGCGGGGGGAGCAGCTCATCTTCCCGGTATGTGTGCGGCAATATTCCCTCTTCCTGTAATAGGTGTGCCGATTCATACAAAGACACTTTCGGGTGTGGATTCTCTCTACTCTATAGTCCAGATGCCAAGCGGAATACCGGTAGCAACCGTTGCAATCGACGGCGGTGCAAACGCAGGAATACTTGCTGCCAAAATTCTTGCGGTGTCCGATCCTGAACTTTTAAAGAAAGTGGAAGATTACAAAGAAAGCCTTAAAGAAGGAGTAATGAAGAAGAAAACCAGGATTGAAGAGATAGGCTACAAAGAATATATGGCAACAATGAATCAAAAATAAAAAAAGTGTTGACAAACAAAATACACTATGTTAAATTACATGAGTGTGTGAAAAAGTCACACATGAAAAGCAGAGTATCCGCTCTCGCCCCCAGCGCATAATTGCAGCGAAAGGGTCTTAAATTTCTTTATAATAATCAGAGAAATTGTGGATGGTCTGTTTTTTCGGATCATCCTTTTTTAATTTTGTCGATTTCAGATCGAGCCACATAATGGAGGTGTAGAACAATTAGCGATTTATTCATTAACGAACAGATCCGAGACAAGGAAGTAAGAGTTATCGGAAGTGATGGCGAACAGCTTGGAATTATGTCTTCAAGGGAAGCATATCAGCTTGCGAAGGATCAGGATCTTGATCTTATCAAGATTGCCCCTACAGCAAAGCCACCGGTTTGTAAGATTGCCGATTACGGAAAGTACCGTTACGAACAGGCCAGAAGAGAAAAAGAGGCCAAGAAAAAACAGCATGTTACAGAGGTTAAGGAAATTCGCTTATCACCGAATATCGATGAGAACGATCTGAATACAAAGGCCAATCAGGCTAAGAAGTTCATCGAAAAAGGAGACAAGGTTAAGGTAACACTTCGTTTCCGCGGAAGAGAGATGGCTCATATGGGCACAACAAAGCAGATACTTGACAGTTTTATGGAAAAGGTTGTGGACGTTGCAGCGGTTGAAAAACCTGCTAAGCTCGAGGGCAGAAGCATGATCATGGTCATTGGTAAAAAAGCATAAAATAAAATCGGAATATATTAAGGAGGAAATAAAAAATGCCTAAGGTAAAGACAAGCAGAGCAGCAGCAAAGCGTTTTTCCGTTACAGGAACAGGAAAGTTAAAGAGAATGAAAGCCGGTAAGCAGCACATTCTTACAAAGAAATCCACAAAGACTAAGAGAAATCTTAGAAAAGCAACAATGACAGATAAGACAAACGAGAAGAATATGAAGAAGATTTTACCATATCTGTAGGATTTGGTGTAAGGAGGAAAAACTAACATGGCAAGAGTTAAAGGCGGTTTAAACGCTAAAAAAAAGCACAATAGAGTATTAAAGTTGGCAAAGGGTTACAGAGGCGCCAGAAGTAAGCAGTACAGAGTTGCTAAGCAGTCTGTAATGAGAGCTTTAACATCATCCTTCGCCGGAAGAAGACAGAAGAAGAGACAGTTCAGACAGTTATGGATTGCAAGAATCAATGCAGCTGCAAGAATTAACGGTCTTTCATACAGCAAGCTTATGCATGGTCTTAAGCTCGCAGGTGTAGAAATTAACAGAAAGATGCTCGCTGAGCTCGCTGTTAACGATCCTGCAGGCTTTGCACAGATCGCAGAAGTTGCTAAGACAAAAGTAGCATAATTCAATATTTGGATCATAATGCGGAGGACAACCTCCGCATTTTTTTTATTAAAAGGGATTTCATTATTCTAATCCTTTTCTAACTTGTATCATTTGCCTGCCGGACTTATCATATAAACAGAAAAGTTAAAACAGACTTTTGGAGGAATGTTTATGAATAAGAGAAAGATGAGAGATATCGTTTGGGGAGTGATCCTTATTATTGTAGGCCTTTTAATAATAGGACAACTGGCAGGCTATTTAAGCATAGGTGGTATCCTTCATAACTGGTGGCCGTTAATACTTATTATTCCAAGTTTTATCGGGATTTTTACAAAAGGACCGAATTGGTGGGATGTATTATGTGCCGCTTTGGGTATTATCTGTCTTGCAGGAATAAGGGGTGCCATTTCCTGGGACACAGTGGTTAAACTTGTTACACCTGTCATTTTCATTTCCATCGGTCTCAGTCTTATATTACAGAATATAATAAAAGTTGGCGGAAAGAGACATGTTGTAGACAACTTCGATAAAATGCATGAAGACGTTGCTTTTTCAGGAAAGAAACTTGTGGTAGACACAGAATTCCACGGACTGGACGGTTCCGCATCATTTGGGGGACTTGAGGTGGATTTAAGAAATGCCGGGATTGAGGAAGATGTTTCTATGGAACTTCTTACATCATTTGGCGGAATTAAGGTTTACGTTCCTCAGGGCGTTAATGTAAAACTTATCGGAAACGGTATCTTTGGCGGCTGTTCCGCCAGACAAAGGACAAATGATGAAAATGCCAAAACAATCTATGTTAATGCGGTTGCTTTATTTGGTGGAATCGAGGTGATTTAAATGAAGACGGCGATTAAGTATATTTCGGCAGCTTTTGCTGTATTTCTTGCAGTTTCAATTATAGGCGGAATTACTACCGCTGCTGTTGAACTTGTGGATAATTTCTTTATCACCGAGGAAATGAGGGATGGTAAAGCCGGTACCGAAGGTTCTTTCCTTGGGGTTTTCGGTACAAAGAAGAGAGAGGTTTCCACAAGAGATTATGAGTACGGCGAAGAAAATGTTAAGATCCTTAACATAGAGGCCGGCATTGAAAATTTATCCATTAAAGAGGGTAAGGAACTGAAGGTGGAAATGATAAATGCCGATGTTGATTACGAGGTTTATTTTGAAAATAAAGAACTTACGATCAAGGCACCGAGTACCGGATTCTTTTTTGGCTGGCTTTTTAATCCTAAAGAAAAGGGAGAAATAAATATTACAATACCAAAGGGGACCACTCTGGAAAAGTTATATCTGGATGCAGGTGTTGGCTACGTTGGTGTTGAAAAAATAAAGTCAGAGCAAACGGAAATCAACAGCGGAACAGGTGCTTTTATTGCAAATGACAGTGACTTCGGCCTTACAAACATAGATGTGGGAACGGGGAAACTCGAACTTAAGGATGTAAAGCTTAAAGACGCAAAGATTGACGGCGGAACCGGAAGTCTAAGCATAAAAGGAGAACTTCTCGGAGATACGGAAATTGACTGCGGAACAGGCTCTGTTACAGTTATTATTGCGGGAGATATTGAAGAGTATACCATCGGCGGAGATAAGGGAACCGGAGCGTTTCGTGTAGAGGATGGTAACGAAGAAATAAAGATGAGCAGAAATTCTGAATACGATTTTTATTATAAAGGCAGCAGATCTTCAAATACATTGGAGGTAAGTAGCGGAACAGGCGGAGTATCCATAATTTTTGAATAACATATATAAGTAAAAATGTCGGGCTAAGGCCCGGCATTTTTTAAAAAAAAACATGATCTTGTGAGAAGAATGCAATTGTGGGTGGTCGTTTCTTGTGGTAGAATCATCATTAGCAAACTGCAAAAGAAAAGAAGGTTTGAAAAAGTTTTTAATAAAGGAGAAAGAAATGATGATTCTACCACAATTTCACCTTTCTCTCAATTCCAATCTTACGATATAACTGTATTTTATGTAAAAAAATACCGGACCTCTGTCCGGCATTTTTGCTTATATATTTTATTCAAAAATTATGGATACTCCACCTGTTCCGCTGCTTACCTCCAATGTATTTGAAGATCTGCTGCCTTTATAATAAAAATCGTATTCAGAATTTCTGCTCATCTT
>JAILFQ010000262.1 GCA_024697505.1 Lachnospiraceae bacterium | reverse complement strand
ATTTTTCTTTTTTTACTTTACTATTGTACAAATGAGAGAACAAATATGTTAGAATGTTATGGAATTAAAAATTAGAAAAGGGAGGCATAAAGTTATCTTTATGATAAAGAAAGAATTACTTAAAAGAATCTGCAAGTACGCTTTATGCACTTGCATGGCAGGGCTTATTGTTATGGGAACTGCTTGTACAAAAGAAAAAGATGCGGGGCAGGCCGAAAATGAAGTAACAAACGGGGGGACAGCCGAAAGCACACCGGAACCTGCAAAGTCTAAAAACGACGGACAGGCAAAGGAACCTGCAGAAGAACCGCAGCCGACCAATACACCGGCTTCTTCTGAAACTGTACCGGAAAACACACCAACACAAACACTTACACCAACGCCAACGCCGGTTGTATTTTCCGAAATGCTTATTTTTTCAAGACAGGACAAATTCAGTGAAAAATCATTTGAACTGGAACTTAAGTATGACTCTTTAAAAGAAGGGGACATTTATTATACTCTTGATGGCAGTCTTCCTACAAAAGAAGCCACTGCATACACCGGTCCGATCGCACTTGCTGCTCCGGAGGCCGGCGTTAAAGCCTATATTGTAAGGGCAATATGCTACGCAAAAGACGGAAGCGCAACAAATGTTGCAACAAGCACATATTTTGTCGGTGAAGGAGTAAGAGATTATTACGACACTTTGGTGTTTTCCATTGTAAGCGACCCTTACAACCTTTATGACGATGAATACGGAATACTCTCCCAAAAACTTCTTTCAAGCAGCTCTGCAAAAGGAGAAGACTATGAGCGCCCGGCGTATATAGAAGCGCTTAACAGCGACGGTTCTGTTGTTTTTGAACAGGATGCCGGAATAAGAATAGTGGGAGGCGGTTCTAAAACCGGCAGTGCATCACCTTCCATAAAGCTTTACGCAAAAAAGAAATACACACCGGACAGAGGATATTTTCCTTTTAGTCTTTTTGAAACACCTCGCTACGACAAAGAGGGAAAGGTTGTTAAAAAATACGGAAAACTTACTCTTCGTACAGACGGAGACGACTGGCAGAACACTTTAATGAGAGACGCCCTCGCAAACAATCTTCTTGAGGCAGCAGGCTTTGAAAATTACGAGGCATCCATGCCTGCAATTGTATATGTAAACGGTGAGTACTACGGTCTCATGTGGCTGCACGAAGCATATTGCGAGGAATACTTCAGAAGAAAGTACGGAGAAGTGGAAGGTGAAGTTGTAATGGTAGAGCCTTCCGAACAGGGGGTTTCCGTACAAAGAAACGCCACCGCTCTTGAAAAGACGGCGGTCAGCGACTACAAAGCTTTTTACAAGATGTACGCCAATAGTGACCTTACAAATGATGATCTTTACGAAGAGTTATGTAAGATTATAGATGTTGAAGATTATTTGAGATACTACGCGTTTGAACTTTACGTGGCAAACACAGACTGGCCGGACAATAACTTCTTTGCTTACAGGTATTACGCAAATGATGGCAAGAGTTATACGGAAAGCGGAGTTTACGACGGCAGATGGCGTTATCTTGTACACGATACCGATTATGCCATGGGTATATACTGGAATAGTGAGAGTAATAAGAATAACGGCGCGGATGCCAACACCTGGAGTTATGTAACAGACCCTTCGGACAGAAGATATGCGCCTTTGTTTACTTCTCTTATGAAGAGAGATGATTGCAAAAAGTATTTTGTTGAGTATACAAAGGAACTTATTAACGGAGCACTTTCTGCGGAAAATTTTGCCGCTATGGTAAATGACCTTAACACCGGAAGACAAAAGGGACTTGCTCTTCAGATGGAATACTTTAAGGAATTAAAAGAGGCTAACAAAGCCGGAGAGAGCGCAATTCAGATCTGGATAAACGAGAACAACTTTAACAAAAATGTTGAAAAGCTTATCAGGTTTGGAAATGAAAGAGCTGAATATGCACTCAAATATATAACCGAACTTTTCGGAGATTATTGATTTAACTCAAAGCACGAAGTGCTCTGCGTTATGAGCAGGCAGTGAAGCGGATTGGGAATATCATTTGACATGTTTTAAAAATAAGTCGGCGGCGGCTCTAAGATCTTCAGGCTTTGCACTAACGGTGCCCTGGATCATCTCCGGGCTTCCGCCGCATTTTGCTTTATAGTCTTTTCTTAACACTGCCGCAAAGTCCGCACAGTTTACTCCTTTGCTTCCCGCAATAAAAGAGTAGCCATTTTCACTTTCGGAAAATATGCCGCAGATTCCCTTGTGGGAATTCATAAGACTGTTGATTATCTTCCTGCTTGCGTTTTGGTCTACATCATTTTCGAAAATGAGGACATTTTCCCCGTCTTTAGGCAGAGAAGCAAGCTTTACGGAAAGTATTTCCTCTTTTGCAAGAGAAAGCTTGTATTTTATTTCCCTGTTTTCATCTTTCAATTTCTTTACGGAAGCTGCAAGGTTTTCGGGCGAAGTTGTAAGCTCGTTCATAAGGTCTTCTATAATGTCCTTACAGTCGTTAAAAGCAGAA
>JAILFQ010000348.1 GCA_024697505.1 Lachnospiraceae bacterium | reverse complement strand
TACGCCCCACCTCTTAAAGTCTAAGGCTTTACAATTAATAAATTAAAACTCTATCTCACAATCCGGCTCAACCTTCTTGCACGCCTTTAATACGGCCTTCATGACCTTTTTTTCATCTGCTCCGTCGGCAAAATCAACTATCATTTTCTGAGTCATGAAATTAACCGTTGCATCCGCAACACCTTCAACCTTCTTTGTGGTGTCTTCCATAAGGTTAGCGCAATTTGCGCAATCAACTTCAATTGAATATGTATTTTTCATTATTTTTTACCGCCTTCCTTTAATTTAACATTTGAACAATTAAACATTTGTTTAATCGTTTGACTACATTATACTTTAAACATTCATTTAATTCAATACCTCTTTAAAAAAATTTTTACTTTTCAAAAAATCTCAACAGCTTCATTTTTCCTTTTTCTTTACCGGCGTAAGGATGTTCCCTGAGCGAAAGGTTAAAGTGAGTTTTTCCGTATAAAACCGTAGACGGGTGAGTAAATTCGTTAAAGCCCCACTTACCATGATAAGCTCCCATTCCGGAGTGACCCGTACCGTTAAAAGGTGCCCCCTTAACCATAAGATGCAGGCATACTTCGTTTACGCACCCGCCACCATATTGCTGGCTCTTCATAACCTTTTTTGCCCACTTAATATTTTTTGTAAAGATATATAATGATAAGCCATGCTCTCTTGCGGCTATTTCCTCCATTACTTTGTCTGCGTCCTCATCCTTAAAAGGCACAATAGGAAGAAGCGGGTTAAACAGCTCGTGCTTAACTATTTTTTCTTCCATTCTTACGGGATAGATCAGGGTTGGAGAATATTTTAGATCTTCTTCCACTCCCTCTCCTCCAAATACTATCCTGTCCTTATATTCTTCTGCCTCTTCAGCACATTTTTTATATGCCTCCGGGCTTATAAGTTTAGGATATTCCTCGTTTATAAGAGGATCCCCGACCATTTTTTCAACTGAAGCCTTAAATTCTCTTATAAACTCTTCCGCCACTTCTTCTGCTACAGCAACCTGATTTATGTTAATGCAGATCTGACCGCTGTTGCACATTTTAAAGAAAGCTATTTTCCTTGCTGCATCTTTAATGTTTGCATCTTTTCTTACCACACACCAGTTTCCGTTTTCGCCTCCGAGTTCCAGAGCAACAGGGGTAAGATTTCTTGCTGCCATTTCAAGCACATGTTTTCCGACCTTCGGAGAACCTGTATAAAAGATTTTATCAAATCTCTCCGTAAGGCAGGCTTCTGCCACATCATGTCCGCCGGAAAGCAGGGTAACATACTCTTCCGGAAAAGTTTCTTTAACCATTTTTTCAAGAAGAGCCGTACAATTTACGGATTTAGAACTGGCTTTAATAATGGCGGTATTTCCCCCTGCAATGCTTGCGATCAATACTCCAAGTGACAAAAGAAAAGGAAAATTAAAAGGACTTATTATTAAAGTAACCCCGTAAGGCTGCTTGTAAACCTTTGTGATCAAGCTGGGAAAGCAGGTAAATCCGCTGAAATGAGTTTCAGGTTTTGACCATTTTCTAAGGCCTTTTATTGTTTCGTTAATTTCCAGAATGATCGTTCCCACATCACAAAAATAAGCCTCCACAAAATGGCGCCCAAGGTCCTTTTTAAGGGCTTCCGTCATAGCAGTCTCATTTTCCGTCACCATCATTTTCAATTTTCTTAATTGCTCGATCCTGAATTCTGTACTTAAAGTTTCCCCCTTAGAAAAGAAGGCTCTTTGTTTAGCCACAATTTCTCTTATGTTTTTATTATCCATTCTGTACTCCCCACATATTTTTTATTAACTTCGGGCATCTCTTTCTTTATAAAACAAAAGGTGGGATACTTCTATCCCACCCCTTTTATCACACTTTACTGAATTTCTTAACATCATCCTGAAGAGTAACTGCAATCCTTTTATTAGACTGAGCGCTTACTCTTACATTATCCGTAGAAGTTACAAGTTCTCTTGTGTTATGTGCGGCATCTGTTACGGCATTTGCACTTTCGTCTACAGTCTGAGAGATTCCGTCTACACCGTTGATAATATCTTCCATGGAATCTGCAAGAACGGAAGTGGAGTCCTTAAAACTTTTAAGCATTTGGTCAATCTTAACAGCATCATCGGAATAGTTCTGGGCTACTCCGGAGAAATTCTCATAGTCGTTAAGTATTTTGTCCGTAACATACTTAAGCATAACATCTGCCTGCTCTGCA
>JAILFQ010000308.1 GCA_024697505.1 Lachnospiraceae bacterium | reverse complement strand
CACACCTGCAAGATAGCCGTTTCTTTCGTCTGCAACCATTGCGATACAAAATCCCAGCTCTTCCGGAGTTCCCATTCTCTTCTCCGCTGTATACTTAAGCATTGCGCTTCCTTCGTCCGCTTCTTTGTTGCCCATATCCGTACTTATAAGTCCCGGGCTTAAAGAACATACTCTTATTCCCTTCTCGCCGTATTCAAGAGCACACTTGGCAGCGTACCATACAACAAAGTTCTTGGAGAGCGCATAGGCAAATCCGGATCTTTCGTAATCTCCCTTTGCCAGATTACTCTTTTTTATCAGTTTCTTTACAAACAGGTCTTCATCTGTTTCCGCAAGCGCATACTGCTTTTTGGAGATAAGGAATTTAGGAAGTACATATGCTGAGTTTGAGGAAATGTCCAAAATTACTCCGCCTTTTTCCATACGTTTGGAAAATTCCTTGTTCACATAGACAGTTCCCAGAGCGTTTACTCTTATAAGCTGCTCCGGCTTTGCCATTGTAGGAGAAAGGCCGGCGGCATTAATAACATTTCGTATTCTTCCCTTGCCTGCCGCAAATTCCGCAAGTTTTGCAACACTTTCTCTGTCCGAAGTATCACAGGCACAGGCATAAGCCTCAAAGCCGTCTTCCGTAAGGGTTTGAACAGCCTTCTCAAGTTTTGCCACCGTTCTTCCGGAAAGAATAATTATTTTATTCTTGTCCATACACCTTGCAGCCGCAAGCCCCATTCCGCTTCCGCCGCCTGTAATCACACATACATCCTTCATCACATACCTCCCTCTCTTAAGCAATCTTTCCTGCAGCTTTAAGCCACTGAACTTCATCATGTATGGTTTCTTCGTACGAACGTGTATGATAACCAAGTTCATTTATTGCCTTTGAAGAGTCGAAGGTGTTGTTTCTTGCAAGATTATATACGGAGAAGGTTGTAAGAAGCGGCTTCTTCCCTGTCTTCTTTGCATTGTTTTCCATAACCTTGCCCATTAAGTTTGCTGCCCAGATCGGAAGGAACATTCTAACCGGCTTGCAGCCGCTTTCATCGCTTATCATTTTGCAGAATTTCTTAAATGATACAGGCTCGTTGCCGAGAATATAACACTCGCCCTTTCTGCCCTTGTCTATGGCTGCGATCGTTCCGTCCGCAAGGTCTCTTACATCGCAAAGATTAAAGGAACCGTCTATACCTGCAGGCATTTCCCCGTTAATTATCTTAATGAGAGTACCTGTTGTTTCTCCTATTGCAAAATCTTCCGGTCCCATTATTCCGCTTGGGTGTACAACACATGCGTTAAGATTTCTGTTCTTTACTGCGTCAAGCACCTTCTGGGTTGCAATTGCTTTACTCTGGGAATAACAGCCGAGAACCTTTTCACTTTCGAAGCGGTCCACTTCTTTTATCTTTTTCCCCTTTGGAAGTTCAGGAATTGCTCCTGTGGAGCTGCAATAAACAAGCTTTTTGCACTCCGGATGGCTGAGACATAAGTTAATTATGTTTTCCGTTCCGCCTACATTAACATCCATAACCTTTTGGTTATACTCCGGATTTACGGAAACAATACTTGCTATGTGAAGCACTACGGTTTCTGTTCCCTTTGGAACATCAAAGAATCTTTCAAGGGATTCTATATCTGTTAAGTCGCCCTCAACTATTTCAACTTCCTCCGGTACAAACTTTCTTGCAGGGTCATTAGGGAGAACAAAAGCTCTTACCCTGTCGCCTCTATCAATAAGATGTCTGCAGATCGTTCCTCCAAGGAAACCTGCCGCACCTGTTACAAGTATCATTGTGTTTGAATTGTTCTTTTTCATGGTAATCCTCCTTATTATCAAAAACCTTTATTGTTGCTTTGTTGATAATACGAGGATAATGCCCTTCGGTAAATTTAAAGTAAAAATCCCCGGGCTTTTTTATTTTTATAATTACTGCCTCGGCAAATGAACAGAAAAGGTGCTTCCTGTGCCCACCATGCTGTAAACAAGCACTTTCCCGCCGCACAAGGTAACAATGCGCTTTACTATGGAAAGACCTATACCGCTTCCTTTCGTGAGGCTTACACTATCATTTTGATAGTACTTGTCAAAAATCTTTTCCATGGTTTTTTCATCCATTCCTATGCCCGTATCTGTAATTCTTATCTCTATATCATTTTCCTCTGTTTTTCCAAAGACCGTTATCTGCCCGCCCTTAGGAGTAAATTTAACCGCATTGCTCAAAAGATTCAGCCAAACATGCTGCAAAAGCTCTTTGTTGCCAAGGAAAGGCAGCACAAGGTCTTCGTCCATTTCTATTTCTATGTTTTTTTCGGCTATACTCTTATTTAAAAGGATTAGGCAATATCTTATCTGCTCTGCCAGGTCGTACTCCTCTTTTTCGCTTACAATCTGCATTGCCTCTACCTTGGAAAGCAAAAGCGTATTTTGAGACAGGTTTAAAAGGCGCCTGGATTCTTCGGAAATGAGCTTAAGGTACTCCTCTTTTTCCTCCTCGGAAACTGCATCTTTCCCCTCCAAAAGGATCTCCGAAAAGCCGTTTATTGCCGTTATCGGAGTTTTAAACTCATGGGCAAATTCGTTTGTAAAGTTCTCCATCTCGTCCCTGGTTTTCTCAAGCTCTGCTGCCATGGAGTTAAAGATTTTATACAGTTCTTTATACTCTCCGGCTTTTTCCGTATCTATTCTGTAGGAAAGATTTCCGTCGGAAACCTGGTACATTCCGTCCACCAGCTTTTCCATCTTGTTTTTTAAGGATCTTACAACCGGTCTTATTGCCAAAGTATAGGCCCCCGCCATAATAGGAAACATGGCAAGCATTATAAGGGCACTCCCTTCGTCAAAGGAAAACCATAAAGTTCCTATTAAGCCAAAGCCCATAACGCCTGCAACCACTACAATAATTCCTATAATGTAGACCCAGATAAAACCTCTTATTTTTACTTTCTTTTTTTCCTTCATTAGCTTTCCCTTTATTCAAATCTCGCTACTCGTTTATAACCGCCTTGTAGCCCACACCTCTTACCGACACAAGTTCAAAAGCCGTGCAATCGCCCATTTTCTTTCTTATCCTGTTTATATATGTCTTTATGGAATTATAATCCGTTTCCGTATCGTAACCCCAAATGTCGTCCATAATCTGCTGTTTCGTAAATAAAACCCCCGGGTAGAGCAAAAGTTTAAACACAAGCTTAAACTCAATATCCGTAAATTCAATGGGCTTTCCCGCAAATGATGCTTTCATCCCGTTTTCATCAATCACAAAATCCCCTATTGTAATACGGTTATCGGAATTGATCTGGGCTCTTCTTAATATTGCCTCTATGTGCCAGGTAAGTTCTTCGTAATCTATAGGCTTTGTAAGATACTCGTCTATGCCCAGATCGTAGCCTTTTTTCTTGTGTTTAAAGCTGTCCATGGCGGTAAGCATTATAACCGGTGTTTCGTCGCCGGAATCTCTTACGGCTTTAACAAATTCGTAGCCATCCATCTTAGGCATCATAACATCGACTATCATTAGGTCTGCCTTTGTTTCGTCAAGCTTTGCCAGGGCATCTTCTCCGTCTGTAGCCTCAATTATCCGGTATTTATCTTTTAGCTTTACCTTTGTTAAAAGCCTGACTGCCTTTTCATCTTCAACAAGTAAAATATTGATCATACCCGCGCCTCATTTTCATACTATCGTAACTTATTTATGTAATCCACCATCCTGCTTATGTTATCTTTACGGCTCTTTAAGAAATCTCTTATGCATTTTATGGATGCATAGCCGCCTTTTACAGCGTTATATGTTGTA
>JAILFQ010000299.1 GCA_024697505.1 Lachnospiraceae bacterium | reverse complement strand
CGGCGTTGATACCAAAGCGGCAAAAGATTTCTCCGAAAGCCAGGAAAACATAGTAAAGAGTGTATCCAGCCAGAGACTTTCCGTTGCCGGCGTGGATGACGACGAAGAGGCAATGTCTCTTGCAAGATATCAGGAAGCGTATAATCTTTCCGCAAAAGTTATATCGGTTATGAACGAAATTTTTGATGTTCTCATTAATCAAATGGTGGGTTAAGCCGATATAATCATCAGATAGTCCGATGAATACTACCGGACAAGGAGTGAAGTAATATGAGAATCACCAACAAAATGATGACAAATAATGCTCTGTATAATATTAACAACAACAAGAACATTATGAGCCCTCTTGAGAATCAGTATTCTACAGGCAAGAAGATTACAAAGCCTTCGGACGACCCTCTTGTTGCCGTAAGAGCTCTTAAGTTTCGTACCAACCTTACGGAACTTAACCAGTATTATGAAAAGAACATCCCGGATGCTCTTGAATGGATGGACGTTACAGAGTCTGCTCTTGATAATGTGAACGGAATAATTACATCCATGAATACTTACTGTAACCAGGGCGCCAACGATTATCCTACAGCAGAAGACAGAAACAGTATTGTTGAGAATCTCAAACAGCTTAAGGCTCAGCTCTACCAGGAAGGCAATACAAACTACGCGGGAAGATATGTTTTCAGCGGATACAAAACAGATACTCCGCTGGTTTTCAATGAATCCACAACAAATCTTCAATATAAGATAACGGAACCGCTTGTGGGAACAGACATAAAGCAGATAAATAAAGTAATTAATCAAATAGATATTGATGACTATAATCCTAATGATCTTGCATCCTGGGATGATACAATGCCATCTGAAATTAGTGTCTACCGTCTTCAGCTATCTTATGATACACTTATGGAGACAGCACCTGTTATTACCTATAAGGATAAAAACGGAGACGATGGAGCGGCATTAGTTGTAAATCAGATTTCGTCATTGGATGTAAACGCATACAGACCTGCAGCCGGAGAAGTAAACTTTATTGCGGACACCGGGGAAATAATAATTGGAGAAGCTCTTTACGATTCGCTTCGTACAGCTTCTGAGATTTCGGTTACTTACGAAAAGAATTCTTTTGACGAGAATGAGTTAAGACCGGAACATTATTTTAACTGTACCTGCATAGATACGGAAGATCCGAATGCGGAGCTCATTACCTATACAAAGCAGGACCAGCAGATCCAGTATGAGATCAATTTTAATCAGAAGATATGTGTTAATACTCAGGGCTCGGATGCTTTTACAACCGGCATTTCCAGAATGATAGATGATATCGTAAATTCGGTAAATGAGGTTAAAGCTGTTGAAGACCAGATTTCAGAGGTTGACAACATGCTTAAAGACACATCCGTAAATGATGAGCAAAGAGCGAAACTTAAGAGTATTAAGGAACAGCTTCAATCCGAATTTACAATTAAGACCGCACTTATGACGGAAGCTTTTTCAAGCGGAATTCAGATAACCGAAGATGAGCAGGAGGGAATTAATATTGCTCTTGCAGATCTTGGTGGCAGATACAAGAGAGTACAGCTCACAGAGAGCCGTCTTTCAGACCAGCAGGTTGACTTTACGGATATTCTTTCCAAGAATGAGGATGTTAACCTTGTAGACACAATAGTAAAGTACACATCGGCACAGACTGTTTATAATTCGTCGCTTTCCGCGGCAGCAAAGCTGGTACAGTCGTCTTTATTGGATTTCTTATAAAAAAGAAAGAAGTTTAAAAACGGGAGGAAACAAGGATGTTAGTAGAAACAAAGTATTTCGGAGCTCTTGAACTTGATGATGACAAGATTCTTACATTTGATGACGGCATCATAGGCTTCGAGAATCTCAAAAAATTTACACTTATTTATAACAGCGGAAATAACGAGGAGACAAGCATTACCTGGCTTCAGAGTGTTGAGCAGCCTATGGTTGCGCTTCCTCTTATAAGTCCTTTTTATGTAATGAAAGACTACAACCCTATTGTTGAGGATGAAGTGTTAAAGCCTCTTGGTGCAACAAGTGATGAAGACCTTTTTATTATGGTTACACTCACTGTACCTTCAGACATCACAAAGATGACAACGAACCTTAAGGCACCGATCATTATAAATGCCAAGACTAAAAAAGGCTGCCAGGTGATCGCAGATAATCAGGATTATGTTGTAAAGTACAATATTTATGACATGGTTCAGCAGATGAAGAAGGGGGAGTAAGCTTATGTTAGCATTGTCAAGAAAGACCAACGAATCCATAGTAGTAGGTCACGACATAGAGATTACTGTTCTCGAGATAAAGGGTGACCAGGTTAAAATAGGTATAAGCGCACCTAAGAGTGTTCCTATTTACAGAAAAGAAATTTATGTACAGATTGAAGAGGCCAATAAGGAAGCGGTTGCAGGTGCAGGCGTTACTCCGGAAACTCTCGGAAAACTTTTTTAATAATGATATTAAAAGAACAGGGAAAAAATTTCCTGTTCTTTTTTTAAATTGGGGGTAAACATTTTAAAAACCTTTACCGATATATCAGTTAAGAAGACATATAATGGGTAAAGGCATAGTAGAAGGAACTATATATCATTTTTTGAAAGGAAGGTTGGTACAATGGCACTTGAATCCATTTCATCAAAAAACAGTATTTCGGCTTACAAGGAAGTAGCAAAGCAGACAGCCGCAAAGGTATCTGCGCCTGCACCTAAACCGGCAAGACCGGAAGAAAATATTGAAAGAGCCACAAAATTAGCTCAGACAGTTGTTAAGACAGCGAGCGAAACAGAAGATAATGCTCAGGAATCCATTATGAATTCCGAAGAAGCTTCACGTAAGATGAAAAGCGCAATAGATAAAGTTAACACCAAGATGGCACCTACAAGAACAAAATGCGAGTTTTCTTATCATGAAGAGACAAAAAGGGTATCGATTAAAGTTATAGACAAGGATACGGAGGAAGTGATCCGCGAGATACCGCCTGAAGAGACCTTGGACATGCTTACAAAGATGTGGGAGATCGCAGGACTCCTTGTAGACGAGAAGAGATAAGACAGAAAATATGGCAGCTAAGGATGGCTGTGTAACCCCTTAAACATGGATGTTACCGCATAAGCGGAAAAAGGAGAAAAAATATGGCAATAGGATTATCCGGAATGGTTTCGGGACTGGATACCGAATCAATTGTTAAGGCACTTGTTTCAGCCCAGAAAACGAAATCTACGAAAATTGAAGACAAAATTACAATGAATAAGTGGACTACAGAAGCGTGGTCGGATCTTAATAAGAAGATTTATTCTTTTTATACTTCTTATGCTTCCAAACTTCGTTTCCAGAGTTCTTATCAGACAAGAAGCGCAACAAGTGCAAACGAAGATGTTGTTAAGGCTACAGCTTCCTCAACAGCGGCTGTAGGTACACATACTCTTCAGGTACAGGAACTTGCAAGCTCTCAGTATGTAACCGGTGCAAAGATTTCGGGGACCGCCGACACTTATTCTAAAGCAACCAAGCTTACAGAACTCGGGATGACAGCCGGATCCTATATTACCATTAAAGGGGCTATCGGTTCAGCCGAAGAGAAGACAGTTAAATTTGAAATTACAGATACATCTACTATAAATGATTTTATATCAGCTTGTAAGGATGCAGGTCTTACAGCATCATTTGATGCTACCCAGCAGAGAATGTTCATAAGTTCTGCAGACAGTGGTACAGAGCAGAAGTTTTCCATTACTTCTTCCACACTTTCAACAGAATCATCTGCATATCTTACAAACCTTCAGAGCGAGCTTTCCGCTTCCGGAGCTGATCTTTCGGATGCGTTTACAACTCTTAAGGAGAATTCGGATCTTATTACAACGGTGCTTTCCGCAAGTTATGATGAGACTGATGCAACTCAAAAAGCTGTAAGAGATGCACTTACCGAAATTGAAGGGGCTGCGGTTCAGGCTGCAGCGGCTGAGCAGGCAGAGGCAGACCTTAAGTCCGAAGAGCTTGCGGCAATTTCCCAGGGTGCTGCAGACGGAACATTTACTCTTTACGGAGAGGAATATACATATTCGGAACTTGTTACCGAACTTGGTCTTGAAAGCGAAACAGACCAGGATGTTATAAACGAAGCCATAAGAGCTCATGTCGCTACGGAACATGCAGATGACAGAAGCACAGAAGTTGCTGCAAGAACTACGGTGTATGCAACAGATGATGAAAATGATGACAACGATTTTTATTCAAACTTCATTTCTGCATTTGAAAGCGATATGGCTTCCAACATAAGTACAACCGGTGCTTCCGAGCTTACAAAGCTTGGTCTTGGAGAAATAACCGGCGCAGCGGTAAACAACAAAGATTCTAACGGGGATTCCATAGGAATGGTTGTTGTGGCGGCAGCAGATGCAAAGGTTGTTCTTGACGGAGCAACAATGGTTGGTTCTTCAAATTCATTTGCAGTTAACGGCATCAACCTGGATCTTAAATCCACATCCTACAATAAAACAACAGGTGAGTACGATACAATTTCCCTTACGGTTTCCAAGGATACGGAGTCCACATATTCCATGGTTAAAGATGCTGTTAAAGCATATAACGAGCTGATTGAGGAAATGAACAAACTCTATTACGCAGATTCTGCAAGAGACTATAAGCCGCTTACGGACGAGCAGAAAGAGGCAATGACGGACGACGAAGTTGAAAACTGGGAGAATAAAATAAAGAGTGCTCTCTTAAGAAGAGACTCCACCCTCGGTTCTCTTCTTACCGGAATGAGATCCGCTCTTGCAAAATCCTACTCAGCTTCTGACGGAACAGAGTATACACTTTCCAGTTTCGGAATTGTTACAGGTAACTACACGGAACGCGGAAAGCTCCACATATACGGAGATACGGACGACACAGCGTATGCAACGTATGACGACCGTCTGGAAGAAATGCTTGCAAACGATCCGGACACGGTAATGGAAGCATTATCGGGTATCTTCTCAAATCTTTATACAACCATGACGGAAAAATGCGCAAAGACTTCTATCAGTTCCGCACTTACTTTCTATAATGATAAGCAGTATGCATCTTATCTTTCCGATTACGAAGACGATCTTGATAAGATGAACGACAAACTTAAGGATCTTGAGGACAGATACTATAAGCAGTTTACCGCTATGGAAACCGCACTCAGTAAATTACAGAGCAACTCCAACTCGCTGGCGCAGATGCTTGGCGGTGGAACAACGGCTTGATAAAATATTTTTTCTATGATCATTACGCTAACAGTTTGAAAATGTAAACGGAGGTACACATTATGGCAGTTAACAATGCAGCAACTTATTATCAGGGTACAAAGGTAAATACCGCATCCCCGGCAGAACTTACACTTATGCTTTATGAAGGAGCAATTAAGTTCTGTAACATCGCACTTCTTGGATTTGAGACAGGAGATACCGAAAAGGTAAACAACAACGTAATAAAGGTACAGAAGATCATTACAGAGTTTAGAGCAACTCTTGACTTCAAGTATCCTACAGCAAAAGATTTTGATGTAGTATATGAGTATATTGCATCATTACTTGTTCAGGCAAACGTTAAGAAGGATCCTGAATATCTTGAGAAAGCTCTCGAACAGATTCGTGAAATGAGAGACCTCTGGAAAGAAATAATGAAGAGAAATCATATGTACGTAAAATAATACGGCAGAGCGGAGAAGATATGGAGATAAATGATGAAACCTATCTTAGTATGCTTGGCGACATTTTAAAGAGTAAGCTTGAAGCCCTTGAAGACATCCATTCTCTTACAAAGGAACAGGAAGTTCTTCTTAGGGCTGAAACGCTTGATGAGGAAGCCTTTTCGAAGATAATTGACGAAAAGGCTGAACTTATTAAGAAGGTTGGCGGCTCCGATGATGCATTTACCGCTATATACAACCGGATTTCCAAGCATATAGAGGAATACAAGGTTAATTACAAAGAGAAGATTATTGAACTTCAGAAACTTGTTTCCGAAGTTTCAAAAGAGAGTGTCCTCATAGAAGCTCTTGAACGCAAAAACAAGTCTCTTATGGAGGCTAATGTTATTACCAAAAGACAAGATATTAAGCAATTTAAAGTAAGTAAGAACACAGCGGACAAGTACTACAAGAATATGATGAACTCGCAGGGAGAAACGTCTGTTTTTCTTGACAAAAAGAAATAACAGGAGGGAAAAATGAGAAAAAACATTTTAAAGCGGGCTTTATCGGTGCTCGCCTTGCTTGCGTTCTCGGTTTTCTTACCGATAGGCGGTGAAGTTTCGAACGCAGGAACAATTGAAAGTACCGATGTTTTGGTGGACTACAATTACCAGACTTTAACAGTGAACACAGATGAAGACAAGATCATTTATTACACCGATGTATACTCTGAAGATTATACCAAGTGGTATACTTGCGAGGTTGTAGACAAAAAAGCGGTATTTGATATATCCTGGGTAAAGTCTTCGGTTACAGTAAGACTCTACTTAAGAGGAGATGTTAACGAAACTGTTATCAACAAAGATATTACATGGCAGGAAAATCTTGCCGTTACTTTTGCGGGCTCTCTCAGAGCAACAGATATTACCGAAGCCAAGGAATGGAAAGCGGTTTATGCGGCTTATCCTAACTTTGATGAAAGCACAGGTTATTTTCTTTTTACCTTAAAGGCAAAAGGAAGGGCAACATCATATTTCGATCTTGCAAATATAGAATGGAGAAAGGGCGATGCAGGTACCTGGAGATCCTTCTCCGAACTTAATCCAAAGGAAATGTACATTAAGGGCATAACCCTTAATTTTAGAGTAAAAGCGACTAATGATGCTCTTGTTACCAAAAATGGTGCAACAAGCATAAATGATGGAACAAGAACCAGTTCCATTGCAAAGATCACAATGGCAAAGCTTGCAAATGCTCCGCAGGCCAAGGTGGATTTTTCCGGTATGACGCTGGATATAAGGAACGGTCTGGAGTATTCTTTGAATAAATCTGAATGGATATTATGTCCGCTTTATTCCAAGAACGGAAATGTGGATACCATGTTTGTTACGGATTCCTATAGAACAGATGCCATATCTCTTATTAGATCCACTGTGAGGGTTACCAGAGCAGGACTTTACGAAGTGCTTAACCTTCCTCTTAATACCCGATTTACCTACGCAGCGGTTTCAGCTGCCGGTAATTATAATTATTATTATGATGAGGCAGGGACAACACCTCTTGGAATCACTCTTTATGTAAGAACTGCCTCCACAGAGAAGAAGGCGGCTTCCAAGATAAGAGAAATAGAGATTCCGTTTGTGGATGCGTCCCGTTCGATACCGGCTGCGGATAAGGTTTCGGCAGAGTTCCTTTCTACAATGTCCTTTGCGGGAAGTTGTATCGTTAAGAATGAAAGTGATGACGAGACTTATCAGTTCGCTGCAGTTCCTCTTTCTCTTTATGCGGACAAAACAAAGGTTGATGTTTCTGACAGGGCGGTTAAGTGGATAACACTTAAACCGGGAAAGACTACAAAGATTACTCAGAACGACGACTTTTATATAATCTACAGATACCCGGGAACGACTGAGAGCCTTCCTTCGTCCTATGTATATACAGAGACATTCAGTCCTGAACATACAATTACTTTTGCAAAGATAAATGCTACAAACTTCAAAGTTGGTACAAAACTTGCATATACAACAAGTACTAATATCAATACAGAAGAACTTACTGTTACATGGCAAAAGTGTGAGGATGTTACGGCTGATCAGCCTGTATGGACCAACATTACAACCGGGCAGACATATACCTTAACGGATGCCGAACTTAATTGTCACATCAGAGTAGTGCTGACCAACAGCTACGGAAGCAAGAAGACAAGTGAAGATGTAGGTCCTGTTGTTCAGTAAGAGTCATAAATAATATATGGCGCGTACAAAAGAAAAGAAGTATAATGAAGATCTGAGGATCATGTAAAGAATTAAAGCCGGCATGGTTACATGCCGGCTTTAATCGGTTAAAATACATATAAAGGGGA
>JAILFQ010000263.1 GCA_024697505.1 Lachnospiraceae bacterium | reverse complement strand
CAAGATCTTTTGCGGTAACTGTCTTAAGGTCTTCCGCCGTTGGTTCCTCAAGAGTAACTATTCTGTTAGCCTGGTTTACAACCAGTTTTTCAAATACATTTCTTATTCCTCTGGCATTACCGAACGTGTTTCTCTCCTGCTCATTCATGCAAGCCAGATACTCTTTAACATTTGAAAGAACGTCTTCATCAGGTGCATAGCCTGATTTTTCCGCCATTCCCTCAAGTATTTTCACAAGTTCATCCCTTGTATAATCGTGGAAAGGAATAAATTTATTGAATCTTGAAATAAGCCCTGTATTGGATGCAAGAAATTCCTGCATTTCATTTGTGTAACCCGCAACTATAACCACAAGATCGTCTCTGTGGTCTTCCATGAGCTTAACAAGAGTATCTATTGCCTCGCCCCCAAAATCATTTCCGGAATTTCCGGCAAGAGCATAAGCCTCGTCTATAAAGAGAACGCCTCCAAGGGCTTTTTCCACAACTTCTTTAACCTTAAGAGCAGTCTGACCCACATAACCTGCAACAAGACCGGATCTGTCTGTCTCAAGCATGGTCCCCTTTGAAAGGATTCCCAGTTCCTTATATATCTTGCCAACAAGTCTTGCAACCGTTGTCTTTCCGGTTCCGGGACTTCCCGTAAACACCATGTGGTAAGACATATCTATTTCCGGAAGCCCATACTTTTCTCTCATTTTTCTCACTTTAATAAGATTAATAAGGCTTCTTATTTCCGTTTTAACTTCGGTAAGACCTACAAGGCTTTCAAGTTCTTCAAGGAGTTTATTAAGGTTCTCTTCCCTCACTTTATCCATTATGGTTGAAGCGTTGTCTTTTTTCTCTTCAGTCTTTACCTCTTCCTGTTCAAGTTTTTTCTTTACTTTTTCTTCTTCAACTTCTTCATCTTTAACAGCGGCACCGCTTTCGCCATTTTTATAATCTTCGTCTTTGATCTTTGCTGTTTGTACAGACTCCATCTGCTCACTTCTGTAGTAAAGATGAGACTTTTTGTACTTTTCAAAGTCACAGTTCGCTGCTTTGATCTCAGCACTGCTGTTTTCAAGTTCTCCGTAGCAGAGTTTCTTAAATATATACTTACCGTCCACAGACTGATGCGGATTTTTAACATTTTGCAAAAAAACGCTTACTTTGTCGAAATAAATGCCAAGATACTTTGTGGCCACAGGATCTTTTCTGCCGTTAAGATAAGACATGCAAAGCATGATATTAAGCATTGCATCAAAGAAAAGGCCGGCGATTCCGGAATCCTTGTCCATATCTCTTAAAGAAAGCAACTGAAAAAGAATAGGAGGATTCTTCTGAAATCTTTCCGAATCTTTAATAAGTTTTTCTTTATCCGCGTAAATAAGTTCAGACGCCTGTCCGCTTTCTGTAAGCCCGGCAATAAAACGTCTGTCCTCTTCCGTCAAATGATTGCAATATACCGCAAAGCAAACAAGAAGTGACTGAACGTAAAGTTCAAGCACCTCTGTAGAAGACATATTAAGGACTTCCTTAGCTTCTTTCCAATAGCCTTCATCCTCAAGAAGCATGCAAAAATCGGAGAGAGTCTGATAATTCTCTCCGGCAATGCCAAACAGTTGATTGTTGGTATAGGACTGGTTCAACCCTTTTCCCTCCCGGTCATACTTATTTAAATTTTACTATATTAACGACAAAAATAAAAGTCTAAATCGAAGCGTAGGCCTTAAAAAACGCAAACATGGTTTTACCGCCGTTTCTAAGGGTTTCTTCAAGTATCTCGCTCCTCTTACTGTCGCTTAAAGCGTTGGCTTCTTCAGTGGCAAGTTTTAAAATATCCGCATCTCTGAAAATATCTCCGACCTTAAGCTCAAATTCTCCGCTTTGTCTTAACCCAAGGAACATGTCCCCCGGTCCTCTCAGTCTCATATCCTCGGAGGCAATAAAGAAACCATCATTTGAATTTCCTATTACATTCAGACGTTCCTTTGTATTTTCATCATTTCCCTCATAGAAAAATATGCAATAAGATTGTGCGTTTCCTCTTCCCACCCGGCCTCTTAACTGGTGCAGCTGGGCAAGGCCGAAACGTTCGGAGTTTTCGATCATCATTACTGTTGCATTGGGAACATTTACTCCTACTTCAATAACCGTTGTAGACACGAGAAGTTTTACCTCTCCACTTGCAAAACGTCCCATTATTTCGTCTTTTTGAGCAGGAGTCATTCTGCCATGGAGCATTTCCACTTCGTAGCCCTTAAAACGGTCTGCAAGCTCATCTTTATAGGATGTAACATCTTTTGCATCCAAAAGTTCGCTGGCCTCCACCATCGGACAGATAACATAAGCCTGGTGTCCCGCAGACAGCTCTCTTTCTATGTGTTTATAAGCCGCCTCGTGGTATCCGGCTCCCACAACGGCGTTCTTTATCGGGAGTCTGCCCTTTGGCATCTCTTTTATAACTGAAATATCCATATCTCCGTACAGCATCATTGCAAGGGTTCTTGGAATAGGCGTTGCACTCATAACGAGCACGTGAGGAATGTTTCCCTTATCCGAAAGTGTAAGCCTTTGATTTACCCCAAAACGATGCTGCTCGTCCGTTACTACAAGACCAAGGTTTTTAAAAGCCACGCTGTCCTGAATAAGTGCCTGGGTTCCGATCAATATATCCGTTTCTCCCTCTTCTGCCCTCTTTCTTGCCCCTTTCTTATCGGAAGCCTTAAGACTGCCTGTGAGTATGTCCACTTTTACGCCCAGCGGTTCAAGAGATTTTTTAAAATCTTCATAATGCTGGTTTGCCAGAACCTCTGTAGGTACCATAACGCACGCCTGTGCACCGGATGCTGTTGCAAGAAGGGCCGCAAGTTCGGCGATCACCGTTTTTCCGGAACCTACATCCCCCTGTATCAAACGGACCATAACTCTGCCGGAAGATGTGTCTTTCTTTATATCCTCAAAAGTATTCATCTGATCCCGGGTAAGTTCAAAGGGAAGTCCGGCTATAAATTTGTTACATATTTCATCATTTTTAAATATATGCGGACTCTTAAGGGTTTCTTTCTTCCCGCTCATTTCCCTCAGGAAAAGCGCAAACAGAAAGAATTCTTCAAAAATAAGAGTTTTCTTTGCGTCACAAAGGGTTTCCTCCGACTTTGGAAAATGAACCTCATTAAGACAAGTGCCTTTTTTCAGGAGTTTGTACTTCTTTCTTATATCCGCAGGAATGTACTCCGGTACATCTTCCGCTAAAACAAGAGCCTGCTTTACGGCTTTTTTTACCGCATTGTTGGTAAGCCCTGCCGTAAGAGGATATATAGGCGAAAGGGTTTTCATAAGAGACAGGTATTCTTCTCTTTTGTAGAGTTTTGGCTGTTCAAAACGCAGAAATTTGCCTTTCTTTACAACCTTTCCTCTTATTATGTAATGATAGGCCACCGACAAGGAGGATTTTAAATAAGACTGGTTATACCAGGCAAGATCCACGATTCCGGTAGAATCTTTGGCTGTGCATGTAAGAAGGTCCAAATTGCCTTTTCTGATGCTTTTTATATTTGAAAGAGATGCTTCAACAGCACCCACTCTTCCCGGCACAAGCTCTTTTATCTTTACCGGATAAGAAAAAGTTTCGTATTCTCTCGGGTAAAAAGTAAGCAGTTCGCCCACTGTATTTACATCAAGTTTTTCAAACAGGCTCCTTGTTTTGTCGCCTATTCCTTTTATGGTATCTACACTGTCATCCGGTCTCAAAATATTATCCCTTTCCAAAAAGAAAAGAGGCCAACATAAACTATTGGCCTCTCAAAAATTTCAAGTTTACTCAACCGAGATCACATAGTAATAAACCGGCTGATTTCCTGCATGGATTTCAACTTCCACATCAGGGTATTCATTCATTATGCGTTCGGAGAGAGCCGCTGCATCTTCTTCGGAGGTATTTTCTCCGTAATAGAGCGTTACAAGCTCTGTATCATCAAACATCATTTCCTTAATAAGTTCAAAAGCCGTATCCGGAACATTGTTTCCTACTGCCCTTACAGTCTTATCGTCAAGGCCCATGATATCGCCAAGTTTGATTTCCTTGCCGTCTATGCTGGTATCCCTTACAGAGTAAGTAACCTGGCCTGTTTTAACCTGGGCAACAGCTTCCATCATGTTATCAAGATTTTCCTCAGGAGTCTTATCGTACATATAATTAATAAGTGCTGTGATTCCCTGTGGAACAGTCTTTGTAGGCACTACAACCACATTCTTCGCCTCGCAAAGAGATGCAGCCTGCTCTGCAGCAAGGATAATGTTCTTGTTGTTTGGAAGAACATATACATTGTCTGCATCAACCTTTTCAATGGCACTAAGTACATCATTTGTGCTTGGATTCATTGTCTGGCCGCCTTCTATTATTACATCCACGCCAAGCTCTGTAAGGATTTTGTTAAGACCTGCGCCAACAGAAACAGCTACAAAACCGTCCTTTTTATGCGCATTCTTCTTTACAGGCTCACTCGCAGGTGTCTCTTCCTTCTTTGGAGCAGCGGCAAGATCCTTGCCGTCGGCTTTCATGTTTTCTACCTTTACATTAACAAGCTGACCATATTTAACAGCCTTCTGCAATGCAAGTCCCGGGTCGTTTGTATAAAGACCTGTATAGAAATTTCCCTCTTCCTTGTTAAGTTCTATAGAAGCACCCACAGATTCAAGGAAAGATCTGAACTTGATCTCATCTTCATGTTCAAAAGGACGCTCAAGTTTTACATTAAATGATACATTGTATGTATACTTAAGTTTGTTTTCTTCAACGTCTTCGTCTTTTGAAGCCTCATCGGATGCAGGAGCATCAAAATTAATCTCTTTTCCGAGAAGACCGTCTTTAACGCCCTTCATAAACTCAAGAAGACCCTGTCCGCCTGAGTCAACAACTCCAGCTTCTTTAAGAACCGGTAAAAGTTCCGGGGTCTGTTCAAGCACTTCTTCCATATACTTTAATACTTCATCAAGTGCCGCAATAATATCTTCACTTCCTGCAAGTTCTGCACACTTTTCAGCGCCGCCCCTTGCTACGGTAAGAATAGTTCCTTCTTTTGGCTGCATTACAGCTTTATATGCAGTAGCTACCGCACGATCAAAGGCCTCGGAAATTATCTGCATATTAAGAGTCTCGTGGTCTTGAACCACTTTTGTAAATCCACGAAGTAACTGAGAAAGAATAACTCCGCTATTTCCTCTTGCTCCACGAAGAGATGCGGAAGAGATAGTCTTAGCAAGACTCTTCATATCCGGATCTGCCATCTGGTTAACTTCATTGGCAGCCATCATTATGGTAAGAGTCATATTCGTGCCGGTGTCGCCATCCGGTACAGGGAATACGTTTAACTCATTAATGTATTCCTTCTTCGCTTCGATGCTTTTTGCACCCGCAAGAAAAGCTCTGCGCAAAAGTGCAGCATCTATCGTATTTATGGTCACAACAAGGTCCTCCTTAATACTACTTTTAACTGAATGCAATTAATCAATTGCACGCACGCCCTCTACAAGGACATTGATTTTTTCTACCGGAAGACCGGCGAATTCTTCTACTTTATACTTTACATTACTAATAAGATTTTCAGTCACAGCCGAGATGCTTACACCATATGAAACAATTATATGAAGATCTACAGTGATCTTATTGTCGCTTGAGATTGAAACCCCCACTCCATGCTTAAGGCTGTCTCCCTTTAGCAATTTCACGAGGCCGTCTGTAATACTAACCGATGCCATACCTACTATGCCAAAGCATTCAACGGCAGATGACCCGGCGTACATTGCAATAACATCCTTGTCTATAACAAGGTTGCCAAGACCTGTATTTACTTTACAGTTAGATGTGCTAGCCATAGTGTTACCTCCTTAAAATACTTATAAAGTATAACCTTATTCCTAAAAAAATACAACTTTTTTCTATACAGGGCTTTTGGGCAAAGAAAAAAAGGTGTCAGATTTCTCTGACACCTTCCTAATATGCTATTATGCGCGCTCAACTTTACCGGCTCTTAAGCAAGATGTACATACGTACATTTTCTGTGTTCCGCCTTCAGCTGTCTTTACGCGAACAGACTTTACGTTGGATTTCCACATTCTATTTGATCTTCTTGATACCTGACTTCTGGTATGAGCGATCGATCTTCCGAAAAGGGAAGCCTTTTCACAAATTGCACACTTAGCCATGATATTGCACCTCCTTAGGTATAATTTAAGGCTATGGCCCACAAACAAAAGTATTTTATCAGAAAGTCCAAGCAAATGCAACAATAAATTTATTTTTTTAAATCAACAGGAATTTCGGGCAAAAACAACCTATTCCTGGTTGCCGTCTTCCTGGCCGTCCTGATATTTGTTTTCCACATCCTTTTTTATTTCATCATATTTGGTTTTATTCTTAATTCTGTCAACAATGTCCGGCACAAGGTCTATGAGCTTAGTTACTGTATCCTGGTTTTTAACATTAATAAGTCTTGACACACCGTCCTTAATTACCAGCACCGCATTTGGAGTGATCTTCCCTCCCATTCCGCCGCCGGAAGAACAGGAATCCACCTTTTTTTGCCAGGCTCCCGCTCCTACACCAAATGATACATCCACAAGCGGAAGAATAATGGTTCCATCCTCCAATTTAATCGCATCTCCAACAACCGTTTTAGTTGTGAGAAAACCATCCATACCTTTAAACAGTGTTTCTACAGTACTTTCAAATTTGTTGTCTGCCATTGTCCCTCTCCTTTTTACTCTTCCTTATTGTTAACTTCATCTTTTCCTTTTAATGCCTTAAATTTCTCAATCGTGGCCTTTACATCTT
>JAILFQ010000223.1 GCA_024697505.1 Lachnospiraceae bacterium | reverse complement strand
TACAAGCTTTGGAAAAAGCCCTGTAAGCAGATACATTGCGTAGCCCGCAAGCAGAGAAAACACCAGTGAATAAAATGATACCCTGCCGAGTATAAAAAGCTGGCCAAGCACTTCTGTAATAAGAGGGAAAAGCATGCAAAGCAAAATACGAACTATATCCTTTTTTCTCTCTTCCTGAATATCTTTGAATTTTTCCTTTATTACATCCATTATTTCTTTTATGTTTTTCATTTTAATCTATTTCACCCTCGAATACTGTTGTTGCAGGGCCTGTCATAAAGACATGGTTGGTGTTATCCTTATCATAAAAGATTTCCAGGTCTCCGCCGAGCAGTTTAACCTTTACTTTGTTATTGGTGTATCCGCAAAGAACGCAGGCAACCGCCACTGCGCATGCGCCTGTTCCGCAGGCAAGGGTTTCTCCGCTGCCTCTTTCCCAAACACGCATCTTTACGGTTTCACCGTCAATAAGTTCCACAAACTCTGTATTTGTTCTTTCCGGAAACATAGCATTGTTTTCAAACTTAGGACCGATTTCCTCAATCTTAAGTTCATCAACACCCTTCATAAAAGTTACAGCATGTGGATTGCCCATGGAAACGCAGGTAATCTCGTACTCCTTGCCATCAACCTTTACTTTTTCTTTTATTGCTTTTTCCTTTCCGAGAAGAACAGGAATCTTTTCGGGGTCAAGTTCCGGCTCTCCCATATCCACTGTAAAGAACCTGGTATTTCCCTCTTCTTTTAATACCTTTATGCTCTTAATTCCCGCAAGAGTTTCCACATTAACTGTATCCCCCTTTGCAAGGCCGTTGTCAAGAGCAAATTTCGCAACGCATCTTACCCCGTTTCCGCACATCTGTGCCTCAGAGCCATCTGCATTGTACATATTCATTTTAACATCAGCAACCTTAGAAGGGCCCACAAGTATAAGACCGTCGGAGCCTATTCCGAAATGCCTGTCGCTGACTCTTACAGAAACCGCAGCCGGGTCCTCAACCTTTTCCTTAAAGGTGTTTACATATACGTAATCATTTCCGCATCCCTGCATTTTTGTAAACTTCATAAGTTTTCCCTTTCCGGATCAAAGTTCACTTTTGATTCTTTGAATGATCATATCTGTCGCAACTTCATTAAAGCCGCCTTCAGGAATAATTACATCCGCATATTTCTTGCTCGGCTCAACAAACATTTCATGCATAGGTTTAACCGTCTGGAGGTACTGGTTTATAACGGAGTCCAGGCTTCTGCCTCTTTCCTTAACATCCCTTTGAATACGTCTTAAGATCCTTACATCCGCATCCGTATCTACAAACACCTTAATGTCCATGTTATCTCTCAGTTCTTTATTCTCAAAAATAAGGATTCCCTCAATAACAATGACCTTATTCGGTCTTATTGTAAGAGTATTTTTGGAACGGTTATGTACGGTGAAGTCATACACCGGACAGATAATGTCTTCTCCATTTCTAAGCTTTTTAATGTGCTCGATCAAAAGATCTGTGTCGAAGGCATTCGGGTGGTCGTAATTAAGAAGCTTTCTCTCTTCAAAATCCAGGTCGTTATGGGCCTTGTAATAATTGTCGTGCATAATGACGGTAACATCATCTCCAAGAGCGGTTTTAACTCTTTCGGTAAGAGTGGATTTTCCGCTTCCGGTTCCGCCGGCAATTCCTATTACCAAAACATTGTTATCCATAAACTTCCTCCGCTTTCTCACTAATTATAGTGAAGCTTTACTATTTCGATGAGCATGTCTGAGATCGTAAAAAGATCCTGCACCGCAACATACTCATATTTACCATGATAATTCCATCCGCCTGTGCAAAGGTTAGGGCAAGGAACTCCCATAAAGGAAAGTCTTGCTCCGTCCGTACCGCCTCTTATAGGGCTTACAACAGGCACTATGTTAAGTTTTTTCATAGCCTTCTTTGCATTGTCTATAAGGAACATGTGAGGCTCTACTTTTTCCTTCATATTGTAGTAAGAATCCTTAACTGTTACCGTAACTGTTCCTTCGCCGTATTTTTCGTTAAGGAAAGCGGCGGTCTTTTCAAACCTTTCCTTCTTTTCCTTAAACTTTGCCATGTCGTGGTCTCTTATAATATATTCAAAATCAGCGTTTTCAACATTTCCGCTTATTCTGTCCAAATGATAGAACCCTTCATAACCTTCCGTAAAGGCCGGTTTTTCGAAGGCAGGAAGAAGGTTTTCAAACTCCATTCCCACAAGAATGGCATTAACCATCTTTCCTTTTGCAGAGCCCGGATGAATACTGCAGCCATGCACATGTACTTTTCCGGAGGCAGCATTAAAGTTTTCGTACTCTATTTCTCCGATCCCGCCGCCGTCTACAGTATATGCGTATTCGGCTCCAAATCTTTTAACGTTAAAATGATCCATTCCCCCGCCCACTTCTTCATCCGGAGTAAAGGCAATCTTAATTTCTCCATGTGGAATGGAAGTATCCTTTAAAAGCATTTCCGCCATTGTCATTATTTCCGCAACTCCGGCTTTATCGTCCGCTCCAAGAAGGGTGGTCCCGTCAGTAACAATAAGGTCCTTACCCTTTGCAAGAGTAAGGCTTTCAAACATATCAGGCCCCATCTTGATATTTTCTTTTTCGTTAAGAACGATCTCTCCGCCGTCGTAATTTTTTATTATCTGTGGTTTTACATTCGCTCCGCTTATTGCAGGTGAAGTATCCATATGTGAAATAAAGCCGAGGACCGGTGCCTTTGAAGAAGAGGTCGCCGGAATTGTGGCGTAAACATAGCCACATTCATCCATTTCCACATCTTTTGCGCCTATCTCTTTTAACTCTTCCACAAGGATCTTAGCAAGGTCTTTCTGCTTCATTGTGGAAGGAAATGATGTGGAATCCTCATCTGATTCCGTATCCACCTGTACATATCTTAAAAAACGATCCAATACCGACATCTCTTTACACATCTCCTTTTTACTCGGCAAGAGCTTCCCACTCTTCCATAAGTTTTATTAATTTATTGTTTTCGGCTTCCCGTTGTTTTGTAACTTCCATAAGTTTTTCAACATCAGTATATACCTTTTCGTCTGAAATGAGTTCATCAAGTTCAGCGATTTTTTTCTCTGTTTTTTCTATTTCCGCTTCAATCTTTTTAAGATCGTTCTCTCTTTTTCTCTTTCTGGCCTGTTCCTCTTTCATAGCCTGCCATTCCTGCTTGTAAGAAACTTTCTCGGAAGATTCTTCAGCCTTTCTTCCGTATATTTCTCCTGCAAGGCCTTTAGAAGAGGTGTGGGTCCCGGCTGCGGTAAGGAGTTCCTGCTCCTTAACACCATAGCCTTCACCCTTCAGGTAAAGCCTTTCATTTGCCTCTCTCTTTTCAAGATAATTTTCGTAATTACCCGGATAAGAAAGCATATGTCCGCTTGTAAGATCCAAAATCCTTGTAGCGGTTTTATTTATAAAATAACGGTCATGGGAAACATAGAGAACCGTTCCCGTATACGAGAGCAAAGCATTTTCAAGGATTTCCTTTGAAATCATATCCAAATGGTTTGTAGGCTCGTCCAGAATAAGAAAGTTGGAATCGGAAAGCATAAGCTTGCAAAGAGAAACTCTGCCTCTTTCGCCGCCGCTAAGCTCCTTTACCTGTTTAAATACATCATCCCCTGTAAAAAGAAATGCAGCAAGGGCATTTCTTATCCGGGTATTGTCCATGGCAGGATAATCATCGCTTATTTCTTCAAACAAGGTCTTTTCCATACTAAGAACCTGGTGCTCCTGGTCGTAATAGCCAATATACACCTTTGCACCGGGTACAATCTCTCCGCTATCTGCCGGAAGAAGACCGTTTATCATTTTGAGGATGGTTGTTTTACCTGTTCCGTTGGCGCCTATTATGGCAACTCTCTCGCCGCGTTTAATCTCAAAACTAATATCGTTGAAAAGCCTGTTTTCACCAAAAGCCTTGGCAAGGTGTTTTACGGCGAGCACATCATTGCCGCTGAGTATATTCGGTTCCAGTTTTATGTTCATGGAAGCGTTTTCTTCCACAGGCTTTTCCAGGCGTTCCACCTTAGCCAGCATCTTTTCTCTGCTTTCCGCTCTTTTTATTGACTTTTCGCGATTAAAAGATTTAAGCTTGGCAATTACTTCTTCCTGGTGCTTAATATCTTTTTGCTGTTCATAGTAATGCTTAATTTCTTCTGCTCTGAGAGCCGCCTTCTTTTCAGCATATGCGGTGTAATTGCCTTCAAAGACTCTGGCTTTATGATGTTCTATCTCTATAACCTTTGTAACAATTCTGTCCAGGAAATAACGGTCGTGGGCAATAACGATCACCGCCCCTTTGTAAAGGGCAAGAAAGTCCTCAAGCCAGGAAATTGACTGCATGTCAAGATGGTTTGTGGGCTCATCCAGCATAATAAGATCCGGCTTATTAAGAAGAAGTTTGCCAAGAGCTATTCTGGTCTTTTGGCCACCGGAAAGTTTATTAACGTGTTTGTCAAACTCTTCCTCTTCAAAACCAAGTCCTTTTAAAACGCCCACCACTTCACTTTTGTAGGCATAGCCGTTTTTCATTTCAAATTCGTGAGTAGCTCTGGTGTAATCGGACATTACCTTTTCCAGTTCTTCTCCCTCTAAATGCTTCATTTGCAGTTCCAGGGAGCGGATGGTTTCCTCAAGTCTTATCACGTCCGCTTTTGTTGTTAAGAGTTCCTCGTATATTGTATTGTCCGAAACAAGGTCCTGATGCTGGGAAAGATAGCCGAAAGTGCTTCCTTTAGCAAAAACCACTTCGCCGGAATCCGGGGTGGATTCTCCCACAATGATCTTAAAAAGTGTTGATTTACCCGCACCGTTGATTCCTACAATCGCAGCCTTTTCTCTATCATTGATATGAAAGGCTATATCCTTTAAAACCTCGTCTGTTCCAAAACTTTTAGAAATATTACTGACTGAAAGTATCATTACAAATTCCTTTACAAAACACTATTCCTGTGTGTCTTTTTCCTTATCTGTGTCCTTTTCGGACTCATTTTCTCCATCTTTACTGCCCGGAAGCGTAAGCAGGATCTTGTCTATTCGGTTCTTATCCATTGTAAGAACTTCGTAAGTACAGCCGTCTTCTTCAACCTTTTCGCCCTCTGCCGGAAGGTGCCCGAGAAGATGGATCACATGGCCCGCTATGGAGTCGTATTCATCGGATTCTATTTTAAGGCCCAGAGAATCGCTAAGCTCGTCGAGTTTAGTAAGACCGCTTATTTTGTAGGTGTTATCCCCCACTTTAATAATGTCGTCTTCTTCATCCTCGTCGTACTCGTCTCTTATCTCTCCAACTATTTCTTCAACCAGATCTTCTATTGTAATAAGACCTGCGGTAACTCCGTATTCATCAAGAACTATGGCTACCGGATTGGTTGCCTTTTTAAGCTCCCTTAAAAGTTCGGAGGTCTTCTTGGACTCGTATGTAAAGAAAGGTTCCCTCATAAAGTCCGCAACTTTAAAGTCCTTCTTGTTTCCTTTGTAAAAGAAAACATCCTTAAGGCTTATAACGCCCACAACGTCATCTATGGATTCCTTATAAACCGGAAGTCTTGTGTACATATCCTTTTCAAAGGCGGCAACAAGTTCATTGTAGGTCATATCTATATTTGCAAACGCCATGTCTATTCTTGGGACCATAACGTCTTTTGCGAGGCTGTCGCCAAAGTCTACAATATTTGTTATCATTTCCCTTTCTTCGGACTCTATAACGCCTTCTTCGTGGCTTACATCCACCATTGTAAGAAGCTCGTCCTCCGTAACGGTGTCCGTAGAGACTTCACCCTTTTTCTCAAAGAGCCTTACAATTACTCTTGAAAGGGCATTAACAAGATAAATTATAGGTGTAAAAATAAAAGTAAGTGCACTTATTAAAGGTACATAGAAAAAAGAAAATTTTTCCGGGTATCTTGTGGCAAGAGATTTGGGGGTTATTTCTCCGAAAACAAGGATTATAAGAGTAAGAACACCGGTTGCAATTCCCGCACCCATGCTTCCCAGCAGTTTTACCGCTATTGTTGTTGCAAGGGAAGACGCGGAAATATTTACAATATTATTTCCGATAAGGATTGCGCTAAGCATTTTGTCCGGTTTTTCAATAAGTTTAAAAACCATTTTGGCTTTTTTATGACCGTCCTCGGCAAGGGAACGTATTTTGAGTTTATTTACCGATGTAAGCGCAGTCTCCGCCGAAGAGAAGAATGCAGATAAAACAATGAGTATAAATAAAATGATATATTGACCCGCGGGATCCAAGATTAAATTTCTCCTTTATGCATATAGTTAAAGATAATTTTAAGGCTTTTTACGCTCTATGTCAAATGAAGCATTTGATGTCATTTTTGGGCAAAATAAAAAAGGGCCGTATATATACGACCCGTTGCTTTTAAGCTGGAAATCGGACTTGAACCGACGACCTACGCATTACGAGTGCGTCGCTCTACCGACTGAGCTATTCCAGCAAAAAAATCGAGGCGACGTGATTCGAACACGCGGCCTCTGCGTCCCGAACGCAGCGCTCTACCAAACTGAGCCACGCCTCGATACTTGGCTTATTTATTGCCGACCTTGATATTATGCAACGGAAAAGCGCAAATGTCAAGATTAGTTTATTTTTTGTTAAATCTTAAAAACCACCATTCTAACCGTCATAAGCACCATAATGTGTGCCGGATAAAATATGTAAAAAAGATACTTATGCCTGATATTTCCTCTTGTACCGGTGTACCCGTCCGTAAATGCAACCGTAAAGAAAGAAATAAGCCCGTCGTAAGCATGCAGCGTAAGCGGAATTGCCATAACAAGAGTTCTCCTTGCGTAGTTAAATCTAAACACATAGGCAAGAACCACCGCAAGCACTCCGTAACCTAGGTAATCCACTCTTGCCATATCCCCGGCAAAAACTCCGAGTCCTGCAAGAGAAAAAGCATAAAGAATGGAACAGGCTTCATCATTTGTCTTCTTTCTCAGTATAAAGAAAAGCACAATTACCGCTAAAAGCCCTATGGCAAATGATGCGTACCTGTAAGCCTGCGTGTAGGCAAAAGCATCTATTTCATGCCCCAAAAAGCCCGATAAAGTCTTTATGGTACTTCTTATTTCCGTTTTAAAAAACAGAGAAAAAGCGATATAAAAAGCAGAAAGAAAAGCTGAAGGATACTTTAAATATTGAAAGGCTGTGTGCCAGTTTTTCTGCTTTAAGCAAAGGTGCATGCCCCAAATAGTAACATAGCCGATCAGTAACATAAAAATAGTATTCTGGTGGTTGAAGGTAAGCACTCTGTAAAAGCAAAGATCGAATGGGATTTCCGATATCAAGGCAAGCAAAAGAAGGGAAAGGCCGTACCTTACCCTGTTTTTTGTATAAACAAAACCTTCTATAAGCAGGAAAATATATATCGGAAGGGCCAGGCGCCCCACTCCTCTCAGAATCTGGTTTGCCGTATTTGCCCATGGATACTTAACAGTAAGATGGGCAGTCTCAAAAATTGCCGCCCCCACATGATCCGTAAGCATAAAAACACAAGCCAATATTTTAAGTTGTTTTCCGTTAAGTGAAAGTCCCATAAGACGCGCCCTTTACTAACCGCACAACAATTTGCTGAGACTGTAGATAACCGCAATATGAAGCGGGAAGAATACATAATAAAAATATTTGCTCCTTATATTCCCTCTTTCTCCATTGTAGCCTGCAACAATAAATACAAGCACAAATGATACCACCTCATAAGGATTTGTTAAGAAAAGCGGTAAAACAGCCGCAAGCATTCTTGTTCTTGGATCTTTTCTGAAAGAATAGGCCATAACAATGGCAAGAAGGCCAAAAGCTCCGTAATCTATCTTAAGAATAAAACGGCTTACAAGAAGCATGGCAGAAATAACAAGCGCCATGGAATAAGCAAAGCGGCACTTCTCTTCTTCTGTTCTCTTCTTAAAAAGATATATAAAAAAGGCCAAAGAAACAAAACCCGATCCAAGTATTATGGCTTTAAATAGTCCGGATGAAAGAAATACCAGATAATCTGTGGCTGTCTTTCCGGCAAAACCGGATAAAATGTAAAACACACTTCTTCCTTCCCAGAAAAACAGATAGGTTACAATCGCCCCCGCCGTATAGTAAATTACGTACTTAACGCTTTTAAAAACGCCGTCCCACTTATCTACCTTGTACATAGCTTCTATTCCGCAAAGCAAAACAAGACCGACAAAAAGGATAAACAGCGGGTTCTGCTGCGCGGCATCGAACTTTCCGGCATTTCCGTAGTCATAGATAACCTCAGTTACAAACGCTGTTATAAGAATAAGCAGGACGTATCTTTTTATGTTTTTGGTATGAATAAAACCCTCAACAAGAAGGAAAACCATTATAGGAAAAGCAAGTCTTCCGATAATATGAAAAACATAGTAAAGAGGAAAGATCCATGTAGCTTCCGGCATAGCCTCAAGCAGGTTGCCCCTATCAACAAAGTAGTATGCAATATGGTCTAAGATCATAGTTACCATTGCAAGTATTTTAAGTTGCTTACAGTTTATCTTAAAATTTCCCATCTCTGAACTTAGCCTTTCTCATAAGTTTTTTTGCAACTGCTCCCGCCTTACTTATATATCTTACTTCGTCGGCGAACTGGACCTCAACCGAGTCCACATCTGTATTATCTGTAACAATTCCTCTTCCGTAGTACTCATGCTCCACAATATCCCCTTCTTTAAGGCCGAAGATTTCCTGTCTTAAAGCCTCTTTTGCCTTAAGACTCAAGGACATTTGCTGCATTATAGGATTAAGTTCCACAGAATTTTTGCTGTAATCTTCTTGTAACTCATCCTCATAGAAATCCTCACTTACAAAAGGTCTCCTGATCTTGGCTTCTTCCATTAAGACCTTTCTTTCTTCTTTCTGCTCCTTTTCCGTAGCGGAAGTGACGTAAGGCTCATATTTTCTTCTTATCGTAGCAATATGCTCTGCCTGCTCTTTTGCTTCTTCCTTGTGAGAAAGTCTTTGTTTTACTTCGTCTGCCTTTTTGGAAAGTTTGTCAGACTCCTTGTTTCTCTTTACTTCACTGATCACAAGAAAAACTACGGCTGCTGCCGCAACCCAAAGAGCGCCGGCTCCAACCCACATGGTAATCTCTTTTGTGGTAAGACTTCTTTTAACCTGCGGTTGTGTAGGAACAGGAGAAGGTGCCTGGGTAGGCGCCTTTGTAATAACCGGAGTAGGCGTGTTTGTAGGCTTCGGAGTAGGCGTGTTTGTAGGCAGTGGTGTAGGACTTGGTGTAGGAGTTGATGTTGCCAAAGGCATGGCGATTTCTTCAGAAACGGTTATATATTTTGAATTAACATAACCTACATAAATGTTTATGTCATCATTCTTAGTCCAACTTACTTTGTACCAGAGTTCCCCCTCTGCTGAATATTCACTCGCTATCACGGCAACCATATCTTCAAGATAAAGTTTTACTCCTGATTTTTGTCCTTCGACTGTAAGCCTGGAGTACCCAAGTCCAGGTCCAACATAAACATTTATAGCGGAAACAGTGCTGATTTCTCCTATAAACACTTCATAATCACCAGTTTTGTCTTCTGAATTATATGTAGGTATAGTAATGTCTTCTGAAGTCTTAGCAAAAACCGCCTTAGCAGGTAAAATTCCCACAATCAAGGTTATGATTAAAAGTGCCAAAATACATTTAATTCTATTGATAAAAGCCAAATAACGCTTCATTAACGTGTTTCCTCGTCGTTTTCTTTAATGGTGTCCAAAAGATGTATAACAAACTGCTCCGCAGTTCTTCCGCTTGGTCCTCCATGGGAAAGTTCCCATTTCTGCGCACCTGCAAACAGTTCTTCCTCGGAAAGGGTAATTTCCTTATGCCTTGCGGCAATTCCTTTAACAATATCAAGATATTGCTGCTTTGCAGGAGAAAAATAACCGATCGTTACACCAAAACGTGCCACAAGCGAAAGCTTTTCCTGCATTGTATCGGAACGATGCAGCTCATCATCCATATCATTTCTGTCGGACCAGCTTTCCTTTATTAAATGCCTTCTGTTGGAGGTGGCGTAAATAAGTATGTTTTCCGGTCTTATTTCCAGTCCGCCTTCAATAACAGCCTTTAAATACTTGTATTCCGTCTCAAAGTCCTCAAATGACAGATCATCCATATAAATGATAAAACGGTAGTTCCTTACTTTAAGTTTGGAAATGAGGGCCGGAAGGTAGGAAAACTGCTGCTTGTAGAGTTCTATCATTCTGAGGCCGTCTTTGTAATATTCGTTAAGAACAGCCTTTATGCTTGTGGATTTACCGGTTCCGGCATCTCCGTACAAAAGCACGTTGTTGGCTTTCTTACCTTTAACAAAGGCCTCTGTGTTTTCTATAAGTTTTTGCTTTTGAGAATCGTAGCCTATTATATTTGTAAGTCTGACTTCTTCGGTGTTCGTGATAGGCACAAGCTCATACTTTTCGCCTTCCGTAACGAGTCTGAAGGCTTTGTTAAGACCGATAAGACCAAGGCCATTCTCTCTGTAGAAGCCGGTGACCACCGACAGGATCTCTTCTGCCGTAGGGGCCGCAGCTATATCTTCGGAAAGTTTCTTTACACTGTTGCTTACACTGCGGTTGTAATATTTTTTATCTTTTTCAACGGCAATGTAATTGGTAACAATATCAAAACAATCTATTCCAAGTTCTTTTTCAATCGGCTTAAAGTCGTAGTCGAAAAGCTCTTTAAATATTTCAAAGTCGGATTTTGCAAACACGTTTACGCTGCCGGCGATTTTCTCCCTTTTTTCGCTTACAAGACCAAAAGGCGTCTCTGTCATTGCAATTAAAAAAGCAAGGTAATTCTGCCACAGATTTCCGTTAAAGCCGTATTCCGTTGCAACATCAAGAAGCCTGTGTATCTGCACATAGATGTCGTTGACCGCATCTTCCGCATCCGCGCTGCCATCCTCATAGCACTTTATTATATGAGCAAGGCAATAAAGAATACTGTCCCTTGGAATATTTTTGTATATAACCAGTTTGGATAAGAGTTTATACATAGCTTCTCCTTCCCGATTTAAAAATTAAAGATCCGAAAGTTCTACAGGTACAACGCCCTGCCTCTTTGCAAATATATTAAAGTCTGCGGAAAAACCTGTTTTGGAAAACACATAGATCTCTTCAGGCTCTATCATTGCAGAGTGTATCAGTTCCTCATAGTCCGCAAAATCGGAGACCGTTACCCTCTTGCTGTCAAACCTGCAAAAGCCTACAAGACACTTACCTTCATCATTACCGGCAACAATGTCTACAAGTCCTGCTTTGCCGTACCAGGAGCCCCAGTTGGTGTAGTCAGCCTTAAGTTTTTTATATTTTCCCATTATTTTAAGGTATTCGCTGCATACGTCTTTAAAGCATTCTCTCATGTAGGCGTCAAACCCGGGCGCAACAAAGGCCTGGTAAGGGTCTGCTTTATCCCTTGCAAGTATATGCGATAAATTCGGGAAAACAAATCTGTAACTGAAATTCAGGAAATTGTCGCTTATTTTATACAGACCTTTTTGTACGTTTGCATGTTCCGCGGCATCAAAGGAGAATATTTTCTCCACCAGATCCAGTTCTATAAGATTCTTTATATAAACGCTTATTTTAGCTCTGGAAAAACCTGTTCTTGCGTAAATATCATTTAATTTATAATTTCCCTTTGCCATTGTGGAAAGAATGGCATTGTAGGCAGAAAGTTCCCGAAGTTCGCTTTTTAAAAGGATCTCTGTTTCGTTAAACAAAGGAGAATTTTTAGAAAGAAAAAGGGCGGTTATATTTTCTTTAACACTCTTTTTCTCGTTCCAATAATTTAAATATTCCGGAACCCCGCCAAGAACAGCACTGGCACATATGGTGTCTTCTATGGAAAGCTTGGGAAAACGGTTTACCATTTCAACAAAGGTAAAAGGTTTTAATTTAATGATACCGGAGAGGCTTCTTGCAGCCATACCCAGGCACTTTACCATATCATTTTCCACCCAGTTTACGGAAGACGAGGTTAAAATGAACATACATTGCAGGTCCACATCATTTAAAAGCTTAACAAAAGCTTCCGCAAACTCTGTGCTGCCCTTTGCAATATGTTCAAACTCGTCAAGAACGACAACAACCCTTTTTCCGCCAAAGCCTTCTCTCATAATGGCGGCATAAAGGGTCTCGAAATAGCTCGGAGCCGAAAGCTCTGCATCCACAGGAAGCAGGGCATTCCCCCCAAGCAGTTCTTCATTCATTTGAAATTTTAATTCTCTTTCGGAAAGTTCCCTTCCAAGGAAGTAAACAGAAGGCTTGCCTTCCGAAAACTTCCTTACGAGTTCCGTCTTTCCCATGCCTTTTCTTCCGTAGAGTACAACCGCAGAATTTCTGGCGCTTATATAAACAGCATCAAGCTGCTTTTGCTCTTGTGTTCTCCCAATGAACATCAAATGTCCCCCATCTTTTTTATTACAGTAAGCATTTACATCTGTTCCGGCGCTTCAAAACCAAGCATATCTATACACTCCTCAAGAATATGAAGAATTGTTTCAATAAGCTTTATCCACTCACCCTGCTTTACAAGGTCTTCCTCACCCATGATCCTGTTCTCGTGGTAGAAGGAATTAAAGGCGTTGGACATGTCGTAAATATACTGGCATATCTTATGCGGAGCGGTCTCCTGGTAGGCCTTTTCAACGGTTTCGTTAAATCTTGCTGCGTTAAGCATAAGAGAGATTTCAGAAGGCTTGTACTCTCTGGTACTTCCGTCCTCACGCTTAAGCTTAAGCTCCTTAGTATCTTTTCCGCCGTTTTCCTTATACTTTGCAAGAATGGATTTGATCCTTACCATTGTATAAAGAATATACGGGCCTGTATTCCCCTCAAATGATGTAAATCTGTCTATATCAAAGATGTAATCTTTTGCTGCCTGGTTGGAAAGGTCTGCATACTTTAATGCCGCAAGGCCTACCGTCTTTGCTATCTTTCTTGCATTTTCCTCAGACATTTCTCTGCCGGACATAACCTTTTTGTATACTTCATCATTAATTTCCGTAATGAGGTATTCAAGACGCATTACACCGCCGTCTCTTGTCTTAAACGGCTTTCCGTCTTTTCCGTTTACCGTTCCGAAACCTACAAAGAGCAGGTCCTTGTCCTCATTTACAAGACCGCACTTCTTTGCTGTACGGAATACCTGAAGGAAGTGAAGGTCCTGGCGCTTGTCCGCAACATAAACGTATTTATCCGGCTTAAAATCTCTTTCACGCTGAATGATGGTTGCAAGGTCTGTTGTCTGGTAAATTGCGGCTCCGTCGGATTTTCTTACTATACAAGGAGGGTATTCCTTGGAATCTCCTTCTTCGGCAATATCCACAACAAGAGCACCTTGGCTTTCGTATGCAAAGCCGTCCTTTACCATCTTGTCTATCATATCCGCAATAAAAGGTTCTGCGTCGCTTTCTCCAAGCCAAAGGTCGAAGTTAACGTTAAGATTGTCGTAGTTCTTCTTTAAATCCTTAACGGAAACATTGATTATATGCTGCCAGATCGCTCTGAAAGGCGGATAGTTTTCCTGAAGTTTAACCGTTGCCTCATGGGCACGCTTTGCAAATTCAGGATCCGTCTTGGACTTTTTGCTGGCAGTAGGGTAAATATCTTCAAGTTCGGAAATATCAAATGGCGCTTCCTTAGGATATTCTCCCTTGTAGGATTCATCAAAATAGCAGAGTTCCGGTTTGCGGTCTCTTAATTCTTCTATTATCTGGCCGATCTGAAGGCCCCAGTCTCCAAGGTGAACATCTCCTATAACCTTGTCGCCTGCAAACTTATATATTCTCTTTATACTCTCACCTATAACCGCCGGTCTTAAATGGCCTATGTGGAGCGGTTTTGCCACATTTGCTCCGCCGTAGTCTATTACGGTAACACGCTGTTTTTCCGGCTTCTCGTAACCGTATACACCTCTAAGGAGCATTTCTTCAAGGTAACCTGTAAGAAAGGCCGGTGCAAGGTCCATGTTAATAAAGCCCGGTGCCACTGCCTCCACCTTGGAAAACATTGCTTTGTCCACCTTCGCAACAACATCGTTTGCTATCATTATAGGTGCTTTGTGGTACTCCTTTGCTGCTGCCATTGCTCCGTTGCACTGGAACTGGCAAAGGTCCGGACGGTTGGAAACTGTGGCCTGGGCAAACTTTTCGTCGTAGCCGCAGGAAGCAAAAGCTTTCTTCATTTCGTTTCCGATAAGAGTTAATAAAGTATTCATGCTGATCCTCTGCTTTCAAAAATTATATCTTGTTTTAACGTACATATAACATACCACCAAAACACCCAAAAGACAAGGCGAAAGCCCCCGCAAATGATAAAAAATAAGGCGTTTCCTTTGGGAAACGCCCGCTGTTTTCTGATATTTACTCAGCAACAATATTTTTTATGTTCACTTCGTTGCCCCGTAAAAGATAGGTTTTATCGCTTCCGCAGTAAGGGCAGATTTTACCATGGGCCACCGTCGGGTACTCGCCCTTGCAGTTTTCACAGTAAGTCACCGCGTCTATTTTCTCTATTAAAAGCTTTGCGCCTTTAATAGGACCTTCTTCCTTACCAACTGCCCAGTTCCACACATCCACAAGATAATCCGGGATCACTGTGGAAACCTCGCCCAGTTCCACAGTTACGGACTCCACCTTATTAACATTATTTTCTTTTGCCACTTTCTTTACATCATCCACAATGTAAAATGTTACACCAAGTTCGTGCATTCTTTACTCCTTCACACATCATTTGCTTGTTATCTTATTAATATTCTTAATAAGCACTGATACAGTTCCGTCCGGATTTGTAGTAAACTCCACGTGGTTACGGTTGTTGTACTCATCCATAGGAATACTGATTTCAATTCCTGTATCCGTTTTAAGCTGCTGCCTTTCAAATTTCTTTGTGGTAGCCTGACTCTTAACCTTTATCTCGTCCTTAGGAAGATTATACTTTTCAAGTTTTTTCTCGAATTCTTCTTTTATTTCCGGTGCAGCTTCTCCAAAAAGTTCCTTGCTTATCTCTTCCACTTTTATAGGCGCTTCGTCTGTACATGCCTCACAAGCTTCGTGTATGACCGCCTTGGTTTCCATCTTCTTTTCGAAATTGTCGTCAAAGTACTTTTTGTTTATCTGTTCTGCTGCCTTGGTCACAATATCAAGCTTGGTCTTTTGAGACATTTTGGCATGACACTTAAGGAAGAGTTCAGAAAGGTAGTTAACCTTCTGTCCGTTCACTTCAAACTTCTTCTCAAGAATCCTGACCTGTGCATCAGCTAATGATATTATAACAGCTTCGGACAATCTTCCGCCACCCGGAAGTGCATTTCTTTCCTTCATAATATCATTCATGTTTCCGTTGTTTTCATCAAGAGAGGAATAGTGCACATAAACTTCCTTGTAATTCATTTTAAGGATTGCAAGGAAAACCTGAGATTCCTGCTGATAGGTTACAAAGAAAACATCTGCTCCCGGTATGTCCGGGTTGGAATTAATGATAGCATAAAGCATTTCTCCAAGACGCTTGGATATTTGTATGATATTTTCTTCGTTAAAGTCTTTAAGTATTTCGTATACTTCCGAGCTTTCTTCGTCAAACACACAGTTTTTAAGGTCGTCTCCGGAAAGGAGTTTTGCTATATGGTTCCTTAAAAAATCGTTCATTTCTGAGTTAAGGTCCAGTTCCTTGTCTGAAAGCACCGGTATTCCCGCAGAACTGTCCATAATATGCATAAGCGCATGACGAATGATTATTCCGTCCGTATCCATCAAAATATCTCCTTTACTGCCTGCCAAAAGTGCAGTTTATTTCTTAGCAGCCTGCCACATCCACATTCGGTATTCTTACCAATGCCGGACAGTCGCTCCATTTATCTTTATATCTTTCCTTGGAGAATTCAAAATTCTTCTGAGCTTCAAAAAGGTTTCCGCTTATGGAACCTCCTGTTACAGGAATCACCTTTTCTCCGTCAAAAAGATATGCAAGTCTTAATTCTCCGCCAAAGAAACCTGTGAACGGGTCTAACTGGAAGTCCGAGAACTTAACTGCATAAAGGTAAGGCTTCTCCTTAAGCTCTTCTTCTGTCTTTTTACCGGAAGCAACATACTTTAAGAAGCCGCTTCCTGTCGGCTTTATTCCAAGGTAGTCTGCATAACGCTTTCCGCCGAGTATATTTAAAAGTTTTCCCTCTTTTAAGTAGTCTGTCTCTTCGAGCTTGATTCCTTCACCGGAATACGGTGCAACCGGCTTAAGTGTAACGGTAAGCTTATCTCCCTTTACATCCTCGCCCTGAAGATTGTCCCCCTTCTTGTAGTCGGAATAGCCAAGATAAATATATGCAGAATCCGAAAGAGTTTTGTAAGCTTCTATAAGGTCTGAAACCTGCGGTCCGTCCAGGATTATGTCGTATTTTCCGGTTTTTGGTGCAGTCTTTGCGGCAGCTCTTGCTTTTACGGTCTCAAGCGCTTTTGCAGCCTTCTTTGTAAGAGCTTCCGTGTCAAGATCCGTATAATCAAAGCTGTAGTAAAGTTCTACATCTTCAGGTTCTTTACACTGAACAACAAACTCGCCTCTTACTGCATTTTCTGTGTAGGAAACATCCACACCTGCAGAATTGATAATGATCTTTTCTGTTCTTGCGGCAAATATTTCTGTTGTATTTATAAATGATTCTTTATCAGTATCCGAAGCATAAACCGCTTTGGCAAATGATAGAGCTATATCTGCAAGTTCCATACCCGCAAGCTTTGTGTCTGCAGTCTTAACTTCTTCTTTTTTCCCTTCAACAAGGTCATAATACTTATTCATTGCGAACTGAGTTGCAAAATAGGCGTCCGAAAGTTCTTTTTCTATTCTTTCTTCATCCATTTCCGGAAGGATTGTTGCCAAAGCAGCTCCTCTTTTCTTTTCTCCGTCTTTTTCTTCAACTCTGTAAACGCTGACGGAGAGTTCTGCCTCTTCCACCATTCTTCTCATATCAAGATCTTTTTTTATAAAATAAAGCTCTGCGCAGCTTCTTTTACTGCCGTTAATAAGATATTCCTCTATTCCGAGCTTTTTAAGCGCCGCTTTAACTTTTTCAACAAGCTTTTCCATCTTTTCTCTCCTTATCCCAAACGTATTTTAGCCTTAATGTAAGGACCGCCCATGGAAACCTTTACAAATTCCTTATAACCTTTTCCGCACCAGCCTGCGCTGTCCAGTTCAAAATCTTCGGACATTGCGGTAATGGACTTTAAAAGGTCCGGAACATAGCCGGTCATTGTAATAGGAGCAAAGACTCTTCCTGTAAATTTGCCGTCTTTTATTTCTCTTGCGGCGTCTGCCATGCACTGAATGCCCCAGTTCTTAGGGTCTTCCATGCCGCTTCCGCCTCTTTCAATAAAGAAACCGTACTTTGTGGACTTTATCATATCTTCAAGCTTATCTTTTCCCGGCTCAAAGAAGGTATTTGTCATTCTTGTGTAAGCCTTATGGCTTGTTTTTTCTCTTCTTCCGTTTCCTGTAGGTGTATAGCCCAGCGCCATACCGGCCTGCGCATCGCACATTCCGCCCTTTAAGATTCCCTTGTCTATAACTATGGTATCACTTGCAAGGGTTCCTTCGTCGTCAAAGAAAAAGCATGCTGCACCCTTTCCTGTTGTAACTCCCGCACCGTCATGCATTGTTACAAGAGGAGAAGCCACATACTTTCCTATATACTGCTTTGCAAGTGCTCTGTCTTTTTCGAACATATCCATTTCCACGCCATGCCCGAAAGCTTCGTGCACAATAAGGCCGCAGACTTCCGGAGAACAGATGCATTCGTACTCACCCGGTATCATTGGTTCACTTATCATTAAATAACCAAGGTGCTCCAAAATGATGTCCAGTTTTCCTTCAATCTGCTTT
>JAILFQ010000194.1 GCA_024697505.1 Lachnospiraceae bacterium | reverse complement strand
ACACAAGTACCGAAATTGTTCCGAGTTTTCCCCCGAGAAGTGCTACTGCAAAGAAAACTGCCTATTTCCATTCTTACCCAAAATGATATAAAAGTCAACGCTTTTTTGCCTTTAAAAAATAAAAAAAGTTCCATAAGCACTGTCTTTTAAACAGTTCTATGGAACCTTTAATGCAAATGATGTCCGGTGCCTCCAAATTTGGAGGTAAACTTAAATCTTTTGGCAGGCAATCACCTATCTGAAACTCATTTTGACAGCCTTGGAAATACGGCCGGAAAGGAATATTGCAAGAAGGATCTTAACAATATCCGGTATTATATAAGGAAGCACGCACCAGGAAAGTGTAGTCCCAAGGCTCACCGCCCCCTTTGCCTTAGCGTAAACCACCATAAACCAGCCCGTTCCGAAAGCATAGCATATTAAAAGACCGGCAAGGAAAAATGATAATGTAAGTAAAAAGTTCTTTCTCCATATCTTTTCAAAAGCCCACAAAAAGAGGGCCATAAAGATGAAACCTATTATATAGCCGCCGGTGGTACCAAGCAAGGCCCCAAGTCCGCCTTTAAAACCGGAAAACACAGGAAGCCCTACCGCTCCGAGCAAAAGCCACACAAGTACCGAAATTGTTCCGAGTTTTCCCCCGAGAAGTGCTACTGCAAAGAAAACTGCAAAAGTCTGCAAGGTGTACGCCACACCCCACGGCATTGGAATGGATATCCAGGAACACACCGCCATTAAAGCCGCACAGATAGCGGTATATGTAAGGGCAAGAGTCTTGCTTGAGGTGTTTGCTTTATCGGCCTTGTTTACTTTGTTGTTGGTTGCCTTGTTGGTATCATTTGCTTTGATCGTCTTTTCCGTCATAATTTTCTCCTTAATTGTAAACCTATTTTGTGTTTACGGTTTACAATAATACAGAGCTGATTTCTTTTTGTCAAGCAGTAAAAGTAATTCTTTTTTCAAGTAATAAAATTGATTGTTTTTCAGGACGTTAAGATGTTTTTTTCGGGCGGTAAAGTTGATTCTTTACCGAAAAGCTGAAATTTGCTAAAATCTATTCAGAAACAAGGCAGGTGAGTTAAATGACGGAAGAAATAATTTTAAAAATGCTTAAAGATGCAAAGGGCGAATATGTAAGCGGCCAGGCCATGGCAGAATGCCTTGGCATTTCCCGGGCTGCCATAAAAAAAAGAATTGAAGCCCTCAAAAAGCAGGGTTATCTTATAGATTCCGTAACCAGAAAGGGCCATCGTCTCCTTACGGCACCGGATATTTTAACAAAGGCGGAAATAATCTCTCATTTTCCGGAGGAAGTTGTAAAAGAACTTGACATCCGCTGTTTTGAAAGCCTTTCTTCCACCAATACGGAGCTTAAAAAGCTTGCCATAGACGGTGCCGGGGAATTTACCTGTGTGGTTGCCAACGAGCAGACCGGCGGCAGGGGCAGAAACGGCAAAGGCTTTTCTTCACCTAAGGACACAGGGCTTTACATTTCAATTCTTTTAAAGCCGGAAATAACAGCAAAAGAAGCGGCCTCCTACCCTGCACTCGTTGCAAATGCCGTTGCAAAAACCGTTAATGCTCATCTTCCGGAAAGCTTTAAAGAAAAGGCCGAAGTAGTCCCGCCTGACGACATAACACTCTTAGGGGTTAAGATTTCCGGCATTCTCATAGAAAGCGCCTTTGAAACAGAAACCGGAAAACTCCAGTATCTTGTTTGCGGGATCGGCGTCCACTGTAATGATGAAAAAGACTCCATCTATTCCCTTACAGGTAAAAAAGTAAACCGAGCCCTGCTTGCCGCTGATATCATTACCGCCTGCTGTGGATTTAGCCATGCTTGACTTTAAAGAAATAATCGTTTAATATAAGTTTCAATTGAAGATACAGACAGTGAAAGCGTGTAAGTAGCAATGCGTAAGGTTTCAAAGAGAGCGGCATTAAAGGTGAAAGTGCCGTATTCCCCGCAAAGTGAATTTCAGCGCCGGAGTCTTCCGTGAAAATCTATCATTAGAGTTAAGCGGATGCAGCTGTGCACCAACAGCTAAGTAAGAGCAATGTTCTTTTTGAATATTGAACGTGGGTGGTACCGCGGGTTGAATTCTCGTCCCACATCGGCAGAAATGCCGGTGTAGGACTTTTTTTATTTTTAAGGAGGAAAACATGCAGGACTTAAACGAGTTACGTGCAAAGATCGATGAGATTAAAGCAGAGATCGCAAGCGGCGTTTTGGGACTTAAGAGTTCCAAGGCGGTATACGAATTCAAAAAATCATTTCTGGACCCAAAAGCCGGTAAGATATCCCAGCTTATGAAGGAAATGAAAAACATACCTTCCGAGGCAAGAGCGGATTTCGGTAAGGGAGTTAACGAGTTAAAAAACTGGGCAGGCGGCCGTTTTGACGAAATGGACGAAAAGCTTAAGGCAGCTGAAGCCGAGGCCCGTTACGAAAGCGAAAAAATAGACATTACAATGCCTGCAAAGAAGATAAAAGTCGGAAATCTTCACCCTGTAACCCAGGTAAAGAACCAGCTTATAGATATTTTTGCATCCATGGGCTTTGAAGTATTTGAAGGTACGGAAATAGAGACGGACTACTACAACTTTACGGCTCTTAACACACCACAGGACCACCCGGCAAGAGATATGCAGGACACCTTCTATCTTTCACCGGAATTCCTTCTCCGTACCCAGACCAGTGCCGGACAGATACATGTAATGGAAGCAAAGAAGCCTCCTATTAAGGTTATTTCTCCGGGTAAGGTTTTCCGTTCAGATGATGATGCGACCCACTCTCCTATGTTTACCCAGATGGAGGGCCTGGTTGTGGACAAGCACATTACCCTTTGCGACCTGCAGGGTATGTTAAACGTTCTTGTGGAAAAGATCTTCGGTGAGGGCACAACAACAAGACTTCGCCCGTCTTACTTCCCGTTTACGGAGCCTTCCGTGGAAGTAGACGTAAGCTGCTTTGAATGCGGCGGAAAGGGCTGCAAGCTTTGCAAGGGAACCGGTTGGATAGAAGTTCTTGGTGCCGGCATTGTAAACAAGAAAGTTCTTGAAAACTGCGGCATAGATTCCAATGACTATTCCGGCCTCGCCTTTGGTATAGGCGTTGAGCGTCTTGCAATGCTCAAATACGGCATAAACAATATTAAACTCTTGTACGAGAGCGACCTTCGTGTTCTCGAACAGCTTAATGATTAAGGAGGCGTAAAAATGTTAGTACCGCTTAGTTGGTTAAAAGAATATGTAGATATAGACGTTTCCGCTTCCGAACTTGAGGGAAGACTTTTCTCCTCCGGTTTTGAAGTTGAGGAAATGCACGAAGTAGGAAAAGATATTTCAGGCGTGGTTGTAGGCGAAGTGCTTGAGTGTGAGCCGATCCCGGAAACCCACCTTCATGTATGTAAAGTAAATGTCGGTAAAGACGAGCCTTACCAGATCTGCTGCGGTGCAGACAATGTTAAGGCAGGCGGCAAGTACCCTGTAGCCCTTCCGGGCGCAGTGGTTTATGCCACCGCAAAGGACCACGTAACCGTTGAAGGTCTTATGACAATTAAGGCAGGCAAACTCCGCGGCTACGAATCCAACGGTATGCTTTGTTCCGGAACAGAACTCGGCGTTAGCGAGGGTATGTACCCGGGCGCAGGCTACAACGGACTTCTGGTCCTTCCTGAAGACGTAAAGCCCGGTGAAGACATTAAGCCTATTCTTGGTCTTGATGATTATATTTTTGATATTTCCATTACGGCAAACAGACCGGACTGCCAGTCCATATACGGTATTGCAAGGGAAGTTGCCGCAATACTTGAAAAACCTCTTAAGGAACCGGATCTTTCCTATACAGAAGGCTCTCCTGCTTCCGAAGGCTTTAAGGTAAACGTAACGGCAACAGACCTTTGCCCACGTTACAGCGCTCATTTTGTAACGGACGTAAAGATAGGTCCTTCTCCTGCATGGATGCAGCGCCGTCTTGCTCTTGTTGGGATTAACCCTATCTCCAACATGGTAGACATTACAAACTACATTCTTACGGAGCTTGGCCAGCCTATGCATGCTTTCGACAGAACCTACCTTGAAGGCAACGAAATAAACGTAAGACGTGCAAATGATGGAGAAAAGATTACAACTCTTGACGAGAAGGAATTTACACTTAATTCTTCAAACCTTGTTATCTGTGATGCAAAGAAGCCTGTAGCCCTTGCGGGAATTATGGGCGGCCTCAACTCCGAAATAAGAGATACAACAACAGAAGTTGTTTTTGAGGCAGCAAAGTTTGCAAGAGACAATATAAGAAAATCTTCCAGAGCTCTTGGACAATCCTCCGACTCTTCCGCCCGCTTCTCAAAGGGCGTAGACGAGTACGCAACGGTAATGGCTATGAAGAGAGCCCTTCACCTTGTGGAAGAGCTTGGCTGCGGAAAGGTTTCCTCAACAAAGTTTGAGGCAAGCGTAGGAAACAGCGTTGAGCCATCATTAATGAAAGCAAGTATTGCAAAGATAAACGGTGTTCTTGGAATAGATGTACCTGCAAAGGAAATAGAAAGAATTCTTAAGAACCTTAACTTTAACCCTAAGATTTCCGGCGACGAACTTACAATTTCCGTTCCTGCTTACAGAGAGGACATGGAGGATTACCCGGACATTGCGGAAGAAGTTATAAGAATGTACGGTTACGACCATGTAACCCCTACTTTCCTTAACACCGCCTCCGTTACTGCCGGCGGCATGACAACAAAGCAGAAAACAGAGCTTAAGTTAAAGAGAGCTTTAACCGCAGAGGGACTTTACGAAGGTATCCACTACTCCTTCTTCTCTCCTGCAGACTTAGACCTTTTGGGACTTGCCGGGGACGCACCGGAAAGAAAGGCAATCCGCCTTGTAAACCCTATTAACGAGGACCTTTCTCTTATGCGTACAACTCTTGCCCCGCAAATGATACATGCGATTGCAAGAAACCAGAAGAGAGGCTGCCTTGAGGGCAGGATCTTCGAAATGGGAAGCCGCTTTATTCCAAAGGCACTTCCTCTTACTGAGTATCCGGACGAGTTAACAACGCTTTGCGTAGGACTTTTCGGCAAGGACGAGTCTTTCTTTACTCTTAAGGGAATTGCGGAAACAGTTGCGGATAACCTTTTTGTTAAGTTTACATATGAAGAAACAAAGAAGCCTTACCTTCATCCTTTCCAGACCGCAAAGATTCTTTGCAACGGTAAGGAAGTAGGATACCTTGGAAAGGTAACTTATGAAATACAAAAGGCAGAGGACATGCGTGAAAGCGCCTACATTATGGAAATAGACCTTAGCGCACTCTCCTGCTACTACGGAACGGTTCCGAAGTTTGAGCCTATCTCCAAATTTGACAACCAGGTAAGAGACCTTGCCCTTGTAATGAGCAAGACCGTAACCTGCGGACAGGTTGAAGAAGTAATCTATTCTGCTTGCCCGTTTGTTAAGGACGTTACCCTCTTTGATGTTTACGAAGGCGCACAGATAGGCGAAGACAAGAAGTCCATGGCCTTTAAGATAACCTTTGCACCAAAGGAAGAAGAACTTACAAACGAAAAGGTGGATGGATTTGTAAAGAAGATTCTTGGAAACCTTAAGTTTAAGATAGAAGCGGAAATAAGACAGTAAAAGATGATGGCGGAGCGGATTGCGAATGCGATAACCGGGCGAGCTTGCCGTCGCAGAGAGTACGTAAGCGGAGGGTGGTGAAAGTGAACGTTGGCGCGTAGCAGCCATACGTTCATGAGTAAGGAGCGAAGCGGATTACGAATCACATCTGTTTTCGCTCCTTACCCCGTTCGACAGGGTAAGCTAAGGCTAGGAGCCCGGGCACTGGAGTGCACCGTAGAATGATGACGGGGCGGAGTTTATACACTTGCCTACGGGTAACTGGGCGTTTTCGGCAGGTGGAGACTAAGTGTAAAAAATGGGCGAGCTTGCCGTCGCCCGACATTCGACATCCATGCTTGTGTTTAAAAGCCTTACACAAAAAAGTGTAAGGCTTTTAAACTCTCAGGTCGGGCTAAATTTACGTCCATGTAAATTTCCGGCGCTCGCCCATTTTTTCCGCTAAGCTCCACCAAAGCCTTAACTTATGTTACCTTCGGCAAGTAATAAGCCTCCGCCCGCCTGCATACGATTCTCCGGTGCAGTGTCCTATTCCTAACCCAAGCTTACCCAAAGTCTCACGCTAAATACGCTCATCGAAATGTCACACCCTTCGCTTCCTGAGAGTGGGGAGCCAAAGTGACAAACTATAAGCATTAATTAGCGAGCCATGTGCTCGCTTTTTTGCACTAAGCTCCACCAAAGCTTTAACTTAGGTTACCTTCGGCAAGTAATAATCCTCCGCCCGCCTGTAGCGCACACCGGAGGCCGCAGGCCGACACTTGCTTTAGCATATGCTTGGCAAGTAAAAAAGCCTGCAGGTCGACACTTGCTTTAGCGTATGCTTGGCAAGTAAAAAGTCTGCCGGCGTAGTGCTTACCGGAGGCCGAAGGCCGACACTTGCTTTAGCATATGCTTGGCAAGTAAGAGCTCCGGGCCTTGGGTGTGTATTTTTGCGCTATAAGCCAGAAAAGGGCTCAATTCGGCTTAAAAGCATATTTTTCTTTCTGCAAGCCGTATTTTCTGAACTGTTTTTTTAGGATTCATCTTTTTTTCTGTATTTTCCCTTTGTAAGCCGTATTTTGGGGCCTTTTTTGATGAAGTTACGGGAAAGTTCATCTTTTTGGGCTTCAGAAATAAGAATAAGCCGTATTATTGGAAATCATTTCCAAATCGTACGGCTTGAAGCGGGAAAAACGAGAAAAAAAGATGAACAATTTCAAAAAGGGCCAAAAATTACGGCTTAAAGGAAGCTTTTTCTCAAAAAAAGCCGACAGGAGTTAGCAAGTCGGCCTGCGGCCGTAAAGTATACGGCTTAAGCCGTACATTTTCTCTAAAAAAGCCGACAGGAGAAAACAAGTCGGCCTACGCCCGTAAAGAATACGGCTTAAGCCGAACATTTTCTCCAAAAAAGCCGACAGAAGTTAGCAAGTCGGCCTGCGGCCGTATATCATACGGCTTAAGCCGAACA
>JAILFQ010000157.1 GCA_024697505.1 Lachnospiraceae bacterium | reverse complement strand
GGGCTCCGTATGCCGCAAATGCGTTAGCTATATTCATGGGCTACTCCTTACCGGTGTGGTTTGCCACATCCTTCTATCTGCTTTCTATTTCGGCAGAAAGTCTTTAAAACTTAAATGTAATCAGTTTGTGAATTTTTTATCAACTTATACGATTTTAGTTGACATTTACAGCTTACCTAATTATAGTTAAAGTGGTGCAAACTTCTGAATACATTTCTGATTTGCCTGCCGCGTTCCCCGTTAATGGCAAAGAAAACATTGCTTGTTTGTACCAAATAATATACTTTTATTATTTTGGCATTATATAAATGAATTCCAATTAAAGGAGGAAATATCATGTCTACAAAAGCGTATTACACTCATGACGAAATTGGTAAAGGCAAGGTCGGCTTTTCCAAGACTCGTTCAATTATTGAAGCCGCTTATTACGGCAACAACGTAGTAAAGGTAAATACTTTAAAGGAAGCTTACAACCTTGCTAAGAACTCACCGGGAACAATCGTTACCGATATGCCTGTTTACAGAGGCGAGGAGTTTGGTCTTGACGCAGATGCAAAAGTTCTTCTTTTCAATGATGGTGCTGTTACAGGTCGTTATGCTGCAGCTCGTCGTATTAAGGGTGAACCTGGCGTTGATGACACCAAACTTGACAAGGTAGTTATGGATGCCGTTTACAAAACAAGATTTAAGAAGCTCTATCATGCAGAATGCTTCGTTGGTCTTGACACAGAGTTTATGGCAAAAGCTCATCTTCTTATTCCTGAAGGAGAAGAGAATCTTCTTTATAACTGGATGTTAAACTTCCAGTACATGTCTGATGATTATGTAAAGATGTATAAGAACTCCAAGCCTATCGCTGATGGCAAAGAGCCTGATATCTACATCTTCTCAGATCCACAGTGGAAGCCGGAACCTGCTCCTGATGTAGATTACAGCTGCCTCTCAGATCCTCAGACACTCTGCTATTTCGATACAGACCAGAACTGTGCAGCAATTCTTGGTATGAAGTACTTCGGTGAGCACAAGAAGGGCACACTTACAATGGCTTGGGCTCTTGCAAACCGTAACGGTTACGCTTCCTGCCATGGCGGCCAGAAGGAATACTCCCTTGAAGGCGGAAAGAAGTTCGTTGCTTCTGTTTACGGTCTTTCCGGATCAGGTAAGTCCACACTTACACACGCAAAACATGGCGGTAAGTACGACAAGTTCGGCGGTATCAAAGTTCTTCATGATGATGCTTTCATCATTAACTCCGATACATGCGCATCTATCGCACTTGAGCCAACATATTTTGATAAAACAGCTGACTATCCTACAGGCTGTCCTGATAACAAGTACCTCATCACTGTTCAGAACTGCTCTGCAACAATGGACAATGAAGGTAAGATTCAGCTTGTTACAGAAGATATCAGAAATGGTAACGGACGTGCGATCAAGTCTAAGCTTTGGTCTCCAAACCGCGTAGACAAGATTGATTCCCCTGTTAATGCAATCTTCTGGATTATGAAGGACCCAACAATTCCTCCTATCGTTAAGCTTAAGGGTTCTGCTCTTGCAGCAGTAATGGGTGCAACTCTTGCAACAAAGACATCTACAGCAGAGCGTGTTGCAGCAGGTACAGACCTCAATGCAATCCGTATTGTTCCTTATGCTAACCCATTCAGAACATATCCTCTTGCTAACGACTATGTTAAGTTTAAGAAGCTCGTTGAGGAAAAGAACGTTGCTTGCTACATCGTAAACACCGGTGACTTCATGGGCAAGAAGTGCCAGAAGGAAGACACTCTCGGAATCCTTGAAACAATCGTTGAAGGAAAGGCTAAATTCGAGAAGTGGGGCAATTTCTCCGATATCGAGATCATGAACGATTGGTCCGGTAAGACAGGCGACTTCACACCAGACATGAACGACAAGGAATACCTTGCACAGCTTAAGGCTGCTATGGAAACTCGTGTTAAGGCTGTTGAAGATTTCGCTTCCAAGAAGGAAGGTTATGATAAGCTTCCTGACGAAGCTCTTGCAGCTCTTAAGAAGGTTGTTTCCGAAATCTAATTTCAGATTTTTAAACCAAATAAATAAATTAACCGGCAGGAAAAACTTCCTGCCGGTTTTATTTTTGTTATTCGGTTTAAACTCAAAACTGTAGTTTTACTTATTTCTTTCCCCATATCTTTTCATAGAAGATATGACCTATAAGTCTTCCATGTTTCCTGTCGGTTTCATATTCTCTCTCGTAAGCATTAGAGCCACCCGGTGCGTTAAGTATGTAGAATGATTCATAAGTTAAGTAATTGGAGGCACTGTTATCCATTCTGAAGTAAACATAGTCTCCTATATTGTTGTAGCCCTTAAGCGCTCTCGTAACCGCACTGATCACCTCAGGACTGAAACCTCTGTCAAGAATGTCTTTTGCTCTCTTTGCCGCCGATCCGGAAGCACCGGTGCAGAACTGGTTAGGAGCAAAAAGCACTTCATAAATTGAGGACTGCTTATCTTTTACCGGAGCGTAATAGTAAACAAATTCCTCACCGTTTTGAGGATTGTGGCTCTGTAATATAAACGGTGTTGCTCCCCAGTCATAAGTATTGGCAATATACTTGTCAAGTATCTTCCTTGCAAAAAATCGAGCTTCCGAATATCCCAATTTAGGATTATCGAGATACTTTTCACAGTAAATAACATACTCCAAAAGGAATATATCCGCTTCAGTAAGTTTATATATCTTTTCACTGTTCTTGTACGGTGTTCCGTCTTCATTAAACATCGCGTCACCAACCGCAGTTTGTACTACCGCCGGTATTTTCACATTTAAACTGATTCCGTTTTTATCAATTTTGCAGGCAGGATACTCACCATCCGCAAAAACAATCTCAAATATAGATGTCTTACCGTCTGCCACAGGGAAGTATGAGTACTTTACACCATCCGCTGTTGTAATGGTATAGGATGAACCGCCCCAGTCAAAGTTATTGTTAAAGTATCTGTTTAAAATAACATTTGCAACGGCAAGCATTCCTTCTTCGCCCTGATCGTCAGCCTCGAGTGAAACAACATAACACATAAGCATAAAGTCTGCTTCCGTAAATGCTGAAAGCTTGGCAATCTGATCTTCACTTCTTAAAACTGTAGGAATTGAAGTAATATGCTTAGACGCATTTAAAACTGCCTTAATCTTATTTTCAAGCTTATTGGCTTCTATTTCTTCTAACGTGTATCCTGTATCCAATTCCACAACAAGCTGTGTGTACTTAGGATTTGCAGACACATAACCTGAACGCTCTTTTCCGCCTCTGGTAAAAGTTATAAAATACCAGCCTTCATAGCTGTCTTC
>JAILFQ010000155.1 GCA_024697505.1 Lachnospiraceae bacterium | reverse complement strand
TGTTCCCTTACGGTAAAGCTTGGAGAACAGGTCGCTTCAAGTTTCAGAACATTTGAATTCAGCTACTCCTACAAGACAAGCACAGGCGTTGTTAAGAAGAATACAGCTTCCTATTATATACTTAATATTCAGGATTCCAGTTCTTCTTCAAGTAAGCCAAAGCTTATGGTAAGTGACTTTTCATCTGATACAACAATAAAGGCCGGTGAAACCTTTAACTTCAGTTTAGATATTCACAATACAAACGCAACCGTTGATGCAAAGAATATAAAAGTTATTATTACAAGTGAATCCGGTTCCTTCTCCGTAACAGAAGGCGGTAACAGTTTCTTTATTAACAGTATTAAAGCCGGAGAAACCGAGTCTATTACCATAAACTTAAAAGCCAGTGCGGCTCTTACAACAGGTTCTTATCCTATAAATGTTCGTATGGAATATGAATACGATGGCATGAAGGACGAAAAAGATGGTGTTGTAGATGAGGAACTTAATGTATCTGCAAAGGAAAGTTTAAGACCTTCCGTACAGAACATACAGTTTGGTGGTTGGAAGACACCTGTTGTAAACCAGGCATCAACTCTTTCCGCACAGTTTAACAATATGGGTAAATCCACACTTAATAACGTATATGTTACGGTAAGCGGAGATTTTATGCTTGCTAACAACAGTACTTCCTATTATATAGGAAACCTTATGGCAGGAAGTCCTATGTATGAGGAGTTTGATGTTATTCCTCTCGTTTCCGGAGAGGCGTGCGGTATATTAACATTACATATGGAAGACAGCACCGGCGAGGAGTTTTCCGTTGATAAAGAGTTTACAGCATTTATTTCTTCCTCCGGAAATATAGACGCAGATAACGGAGTTGAATGGAATACAGATGAAGGGGACTTCCCGGATTTTGGTGATATAGATGTGGAGCCTGAAAAGAAAGAGATACCAAAGTGGGTATTCTTTGCCGGCGGCGGAGTGCTGGTTGTTGCAGCAGTAGTTGTTGTTACTGTAATTGTTAAGAAGAAAAAGAAAGAAGAAGAGGACAACGATGAGTATTAGTGACCTTTTTAAAATGGGTCTCAGAAATCTCTCCCGTAGAAAAGCACGAACGGCGCTTACAGTCCTTGGTGTTGTAATAGGAACCATTTCCATTGTTGTAATGGTTTCCATAGGTATTGGTGTTAACCGCAGTTTTGACAAGCAGTTTATGGAAAACGGCGAAATGACCATCATTAAGATACAGTCCGAAGGTGATATGTACGATGAGGAAGGCAACTGGACCGGCAGTAAAACGCAAATACTTAATGATGCTCTTATAGAACAGCTTAAAACCTTAGACCATGTAAAAGTAGTGTCCCCTGTTATTGAAACCGAGGCAAGACTTTACAGCGGTAACTACAGCACATATATACAGCTAAAGGCGGTTGGAGTGGACGCTTTCAGGGAATTTGGATTTCCGGATCTGACATATGGCTCATATCCGACGGAGAAGAATCCTGCTACCATTGTTCTTGCAGCTAATTCACTTTCAAATTTTTACTACTATTCTCCGAATGGAAACTACAAGACAAAAACTGTAGATCCTTCGAATACTGTTGTAACTCTTAAGTTTGATTCATGGAAATATAAGAGAAACGAGCGTAAGAAGGAATACGAGCTTAAGATTAAGGATTACTGCCAAATGGCAGAAACAGATAATTATGAGTATGGCTATGCCTGCTACATGACTATCGATTACTTTAAAGAGATCTATGCCAAATATGCAAATACTCTTACTATAGAAGACAGAAAGAAGGCACTTGCATCATTGGATACCTACAATTACATAAATGTAAATGTAGATAATATTAAGAACGTAACGAAGGTTCAGGAAGCAATAAAGGAAATGGGATTTTCAACATTTTCTGAGATGCAGTATCTCGAACCGCTTAAGGAAACCTCCAATATGCTCCAGCTTGTACTTGGCGCGATCGGTGCGGTAGCAATGCTCGTTTCCGCAATTAATATTGCGAACACTATGGTAATGTCTATTTACGAAAGAACCAGAGAAATCGGTATTATGAAGGTCCTTGGATGCAAAGTGGGAGATATTAAGAGACTTTTCCTCTTTGAATCTGCAATGATAGGCCTTTACGGCGGAATAATAGGTGTTATTCTCAGTTACATAGCGTCGCATTTCATAAATAAGTATGGCGGAACGCTTTTTGCGGCACTTATGTCCGGAAGCGGTGTTTACAATATTGAGGATGCATCATTCTCGGTTATTCCGATCTGGCTTCCTTTTATGGCAGCAGGTTTTGGCATTCTGGTAGGTGTGCTTGCCGGCTACTTCCCTGCAAGACGTGCCACAAGAATAAGTGCTATAGAAGCTATGAAGAACGACGCGTAAGTTGTTAGTCAAGAGAGCTTTAAAAGTATGAATAAATGATGCATTGAAAAATGCAAAAAAAGAAACACATCATCTTTACGACGTGCACTGCAGGTGCATTAGTTAGGGTGATGTGTTTTTTTAACAATAATTATTGTATAAAAGACCGCTGTAAGTGGAAGAAATATATGGACTGTAGGTCTTTGCAGCAGATACATTCGGATATGTGATAACAACCTTATCCAGATAATCCATAGGATTTAATGATATACCGGATAACTGATGGAGCATATCGTGAACAAAACCTGTATCTGAAGCGAAGAACTCTTCAAGGGATCCATTTTCTGCCGCAGGATAGATAATATCTTTATCGGATTCCAGTTTACCTTTTTCGGAAACTTTAATGCCTACATTTGCCAGCTCCTGCTTATGTATGTTTGTAATCCTGGACATTTCATGAAGAAGCCTTCGGCTGCCTCTTGTATTTCCACCGTTTTCCTGTATAAAAGCGATCGCTTCATTATATTTACTAAAGAAGCTTTCCACTTCTTCAACCACAGGTGTTTTGTCCGTTACTACAGAAATATGTGCGGCATTCATTGTAATGCTCTTTATATTAACAGAAACATCTTTTGTAAGGTAATAGGTTGAGCCTCTGGAGGTATGCTCTTCGCCGTCTACGGTAAAAACGGTGTTCCGGGCTTCTTCACTTATATTGTTAAGACCGAAGAAGTCTACAATACCTTTTGCTGCCTCGTCCGGCAACCTTGTGTCCGAAAGAGTAAATGCGTGTTCGGAATCCGGCTGTATTCCCGGATTGGCGGATTTTAATTCTATTCTTGATTCTCCGGAAACTCTGTCTTGCGTAAGATGAGCTTTAAGACCGATGGAGGCTTTATTTATGAAGTCTGTGAGTTTGGTCTGTAATGAAATGTTTGATGCGTCTTCTCCTACTTTAAATTGGAAGGAGTAAGCGTTCTTATCTATTTCCACCACAAAATTGTACTGGCCCGAAGGAAGATCGGAACTCTGGCTTTCTACATAGTTACCTTTATTGACCTGTGGGGAAGCAAGAGAGGAAACGGCAACCTCAACATCTGTAAAGGATTCTTCCGGACTGGTGCCTTCACTTACAACAACTTCCACAGAATCTGGTTCCGAAGATACCAAAGCCTTTCTGCGGAATACAGAACTTTCATCATTTATATGCAGCTCCTTAAGAGCAGATGATACAGCAATTGAGGAGTCTTTAACCCCAAGGGTGTATTTTTGCGCATTGTCATCAAAATTTACTTTATAAAAAGGTTGTTCGCTGGACATTCGCATAATACGTCTATAGACATCCTTAAGCTCAGATTGCTTATGGGTGTCAAAACGCGTTTGCTTTGAAAGGGCGTAGCCCTGAATCAGATTGTTATAAATACTGAGTAATGGCATACCTCAGGGCCTCCTTTCCCATAGCGGTAAGCTAAGAAATTAAACTAACATTTCGTTCCGTCGAAATGCATATATATCCGCTTACATAGTATCACATTTTCATAAATTTGTCTACTTGACATTTTTTACTAATTATGGTATTTTAAGCGAGCTTGTTTTTAGGCTTAAATCAAGCGGTTTTCAACATAATAAAAAAATATTTGACTTGACAGAAAAAGGGTGCTATACTTGACTGGCTTGTAAAGCAGTCTTTTTTTTATGCCTAAAAATAACTAAACGGAGGTGGAAGATAGTGCGAGTAAAGATCACATTGGCATGCACCGATTGCAAGCAGCGCAATTACAACATGACCAAAGAAAAGAAGAATCACCCGGACAGAATGGAAACTAAGAAGTATTGCCCATTCTGCAAGAAGCATACTTTACACAAGGAAACAAAGTAGTCCAGGAGACAGGAAGGAAGAAAGATCATGGGAGATGCTGCAGAAAAGAAAACTCCTGCGAAGAGCGGGTTCAAGAGTTTAAAGGCAGAGTTCAAGAAGATCATCTGGCCTGACAAGCAAACTCTTGGTAAGCAGACAGCAGCTGTTGTGGTTATCACAATCGTTCTTGGTGCGTTTATATCTTTGTTTGATTATCTTTTAAAGATGGGCGTAAACCTTATCATTGGATAATTTAAACATGTTGTGCATCGTGAATCATTGGAGGTAATTCGTATGGCAGATGCTTATTGGTATGTTGCTCATACCTATTCCGGTTATGAGAACAAAGTTAAAACCAACATCGAAAAGACAATCGAAAACAGAAAACTTCAGGACCAAATCTTAGAAGTCTCCATTCCTCTTGAAGAGGTTTATGAAACCGGTAAAAACGGCGAGAGGAAGAAAGTAAACAGAAAGACATTTCCGGGATATGTTCTTGTTCATATGGTTATGAACGATGAAACCTGGTATGTAATTCGTAATACAAGAGGCGTTACTGGATTTGTAGGACCGGGATCCAAGCCGGTACCTCTTTCCGAAGAAGAGATTAAAAACATGGGTCTTGTACACGAACCTAAGGTTATTGTAGACTTCAAAGTCGGAGATCTTGTTACCGTTGTTTCGGGCGTTTGGGAAGACACTCAGGGTGTTATCCAGTCCATCAACGAGCATAAGCAGAGTGCAATAATCAACATAGATATGTTCGGT
>JAILFQ010000144.1 GCA_024697505.1 Lachnospiraceae bacterium | reverse complement strand
GCACAATACGGGCATTCTGTCTCTTTGTCAAAGGCTTCGTTAACCGGGATGGTATAAAGTTTTTCTTCCATACTTTTTTCCTCTCTTACCTTAAATGATATTTACAAACAAAAAGGGCGGCACCAAAATGGCACCGCCCGTTTATTTCTTTTACTGGTCTTTACCGGTAATGGCTTTAATTTCGTCTTTAATTACTCTTGCCTTTTCCTTAATAGGCTCCTTAGCCGTTCTGGAAGTGATAACTCTTGCAAGAAGTCTTAAAGACTCGTCGTAATTTCCGATCTCCTTTGCAAGTACGGCACAAAGATAAGTAACCGTTGTTTCGTCCATACCGCACATTGGAAAACTTTCCTTTGAGAATGCATCCATAAAGCCTTCAAATGCATTCTTAAGGCAATCCTTTTCCTGTTCCGCAAGTGCTTCTATTGCAGTTTCCCGGTTTGGTGTATTTTCAGGAAGTGTTTCCGCCTGACCTCTGAACATCCATGCAAGCTTAAGGCAAACATAAGCCTTTTCGCTGTTCTTACCCATCTTAACAATAGTGCTTACAAGGGCAAGTTTATATCTGGTTATGGCATCTTCATAAGAAAGTGTATTCTCCGGTTCAGAAATTCCCCTAAAGTTATTTGAAATCTTCTCCTTAACAAGTTTGGTCTGAACATTTGTAAGAGGTCTCGGGAAGAAGGACGCTAAAGCTGCGTATCCGCAACATGGACAAACCAGCGCGTCATACTTAAATACATCAATTCCTGAGTATTTAGCACGAAGGTCCTCGTCCTGTCCTATTCTCTTAGCCTTTCCTGCTTTAAGCTGTTTTGCCTTAAATTCTCTGTCACAAATAGGGCAGGCAAAGGTCTTATCCAGCAAATAGTCCTCCTCTTTAAGTTCAACCGGTGCTGCTTTCTTAACATCATCTTTCTTGCTATCATCTTTCTTTTTTTCGAAAATATCCATCTTCGAAAGGTTCCCCAAACCGAGCGAATCAAGTCCCGAAAGTAAATTTGCCATTATAATTCCTCCATTTTTTTGCTTACAAATCTTTATATCTACTGTGGCTTATAAGAACTCTTCATGGAAACTATTCTGTTAAATACAAGATTTCCGTCCTTAGTATCTTTATAATCCACATTAAAATAACCATGTCTTAAGAACTGGAAGCTGTCGAAGGCTTTTGCCTCCTTCAGGCTTGGTTCTACGTAGCAGTTCGTAAGAACTGTCTTGGAATTAGGGTTAACGTTTACAGAACCGTCCTCTTCATTATAAACTCCTTTTTCCTCGTCAACAAGGTTTTCAAAAAGGTGAACTTCGCACTTAACCGCAGTTTTGGCAGCAACCCAGTGTATTGTTCCCTTAACCTTTCTTCCCTCAAAACCGGAACCGGACTTTGTTTCCGGGTCATAAGTACAGTGTACAAGAGTAACGTTTCCGTTTTCATCTGTCTCGTAGCCGGTACACTTTACAAAATATGCATTCATAAGACGAACTTCGTTACCAGGGAAAAGTCTGAAGTACTTCTTAGGCGGATCTATCATAAAGTCGTCGCGGTCTATGTAAAGTTCTCTTCCGAAAGGAAGCTTTCTTGTACCCAGGTCCTCATTTTCAAGGTTGTTCGGAGCGTCAAGATATTCAATCTCATCTTCCGGATAGTTGTCTATAACAAGCTTAACAGGATCAAGCACTGCCATTACTCTGTTCTTTTTAAGCTTAAGATCTTCTCTTATACAATACTCCAGCATTGCGTAATCAGATGATGAATTTGCCTTGGAAATTCCGGAAAGTTCCACAAACATCCTTATGGATTCCGGTGTAAAGCCTCTTCTTCTTAAAGCCGCAATGGAAACAAGACGAGGGTCGTCCCAACCGTCTACAATGCCGTCCATAACAAGCTTTTTAATGTATCTCTTACCTGTAATAACGTTTGTAAGATACATCTTTGCAAACTCGATCTGCTTTGGAGACTCCTCAGGAGTCTTCTTGTAACCGCAGTTAATAACAACCCAGTCGTAAAGAGGTCTGTGGTCTTCAAACTCCAGTGTACAAATGGAATGTGTGATTCCTTCGATCGCATCTTCTATCGGATGAGCAAAGTCGTACATTGGGTAAATGCACCACTTGTCTCCGGTGTTCTGGTGTGTGATCCTTGCAACTCTGTAAATGATAGGATCTCTCATGTTTACGTTAGGAGATGCCATATCTATTTTAGCACGAAGAACCTTGGAACCGTCCGGAAATTCGCCGTTTTTCATACCTTCAAAAAGCTTCAGGTTCTCTTCAACGCTTCTGTTTCTGTATGGGCTTTCTTTTCCCGGTTCCGTAAGGCTTCCTCTGTATTCTTTTATCTCATCTGCGGAAAGGTCACAAACATATGCCTTACCGTCCTTTATAAGCTTAACAGCAGCTTCATACATCTGATCGAAGTAGTTTGAGGCATAAAAAAGTCTGTCCTCAAAATCGGCTCCAAGCCATTTTACATCTGCTATTATGGACTCAACAAATTCGGACTTTTCTTTTGTAGGGTTTGTATCGTCGAAACGGAAATTAAACTTACCGCCGTACTTTTCAGCAAGACCGTAGTTTAAAAGTATAGACTTTGCATGACCTATATGGAGATATCCGTTAGGTTCCGGAGGGAAACGTGTTATTACCTGCTTACATCTGCCCTCTGCAAGATCTTTTTCGATAATTGTTTCTATAAAGTTTCTGGATTCTTTCTTCTCGGCTTCGTCAGCCTCTCCTGATATGTTTTTTACTTCGTCAGCCATATTAAGTGCCTCTTTCTTATTAAAATACATACTAATTATGTTACCATAAACTCATCTTATTGTAAAAGAATTTTTTCTTGCCTTATACTGTGCAAGCAGAAGATCTACCATTCTTCCGTAGCTCTTTGTTCCGTCTTCTTCACCGTTGGCCTTAAGATAAGTATCATTTGCGGCTTCCGTTATTTTAGCCACTTTTTCCTCTTCAAACTGCTTCCAGTAGACACTGTTTGCAATAAGGTCTCTCATTACCTCATCCGAGTAATATGCTTCTCTTATCTTTATGTAGCTGTCTGCATCCTGCGCGTAAAGAGCGTTTCCTGTGTATATAAGTGCCATCATTGTGCCGCTGTATTTAAGTTCCGCTTCAGGAGATGCCATGCAGGCAAGATAACCTATATAATTGGCCTCGTCTTCCCTTATAAACCCTCTCAAATGAGCCAGCTCGTGGCACATTGTGGATGCAAGGGAATAATCCGGTATATCCACATTAACATTGGCTTCCATGGTCCAGCAGGTATAAATACCGGTAAGATTCATTTTGGACATAAATCTTGAAAAATACACCGCCTTTGGAGCAGGGTAATTGCCGCCGAATATAGGGTATTCTTTTGCAAGTTCTATGTACGATTTTCTTGCCATCTCCGCAAGCTCCGTATCTTTCCCCTTAAATGCGTAACAGCCGTCCGCATCTTCCGTAAGTCCTTCTCTGAGAGATGTGGCTTTCTTGGCAAGTTCTGTAAGCAGGCCCTCCAGCTCCTCCTGGGTCGATTCGGAAACCGTAAGCCCCAAATGATCCGTAAGGTCATATCTGTAATAATTGGCCCCGCAGCCATATGCGTAAACAAAGTAAACAATACTTCCTATACAGCAAAAGTCCAATAAAAGCAAAAGAAAATGCTTAAACATCTTTCCGCCTCTTATTTTAAGTACCACAAAATAAGCAATGATAATGAATACCACCAGCGGAATGCCTATAACTATTGATGCCTCTGCCAAAGAGAAGGGAAGTTTACCGGTAAGAAAAGAAATCCCGGTGGAAACTCCTTTGAATATTTTTTGTGCAAAAACCTTTTCGGCAAACTCTCTGTCATTTCTGCATTTAAAAAGCAGGATGTAGCCTATGGGCGCAAGAAGGAGGAAAAGAACCCTCTTGTAAAAGTATCTCTTCCTCTCTTTATCATTTGTATCAATTATGGATTTTCTGATTATCGTTTCGCTTCCAGCCATCATTTCTTCCCTTTACTTTACCGTAAACCCAACAACCTGTTCAACTCTCGGCACATCCGGTTCATTTCCTATGCGGCCGTAAGATGAGTGGCTTTCAATTATCTTCATATCTTCATCCGAAATCTTAAAATCGAAGACATTTGCATTGGATGCTATCCTGTACGGTGTTTTCGACTTAGGAAGCGGTATTACATGGCTTTGAAGGGCAAATCTCACGCAAAGCTGTGCAACGTCGCAGCTGTATTTTTCCGCCAAGGCACTGAGTTTTTCGTAGCCGAAAACCCTGCCCTGGGCAAGCGGGCTCCAGCCTTCACAAAGGATCTTCTTTTCTTCAAGGAAGGCTCTAAGCTCTGTATCTATGCATTGAGGATTGAACTGTATCTGATCCACAAAAGGAAGTTTAAGACCGTTTTCTTCAATAACCTTAAGGTGCTTTACCATAAAGTTGCTTACTCCCGGCACCCGGACTATTCCCTCTTTCTCCATTTCCAAAAGAGCTCTCCAGGTTTCGCATATGTCTTCCTCAAATCTGTCTTTAAAGGTGTCTATAACCGGCCAATGGATAAGATAAAGGTCCACATGGTCAAGTCCAAGTCTTAAAAGGGCTCCTTTTAAAGAATCCATAGCTTTAAAATAACCATGGTCTGCATTTGGAAGTTTGGTTGTAACAAAAACCTCGTCTCTTCTTAATCCGGATTCTTTCAAGGCACGTCCAACGCCTTCTTCGTTTTGATAGGCAGTTGCCGTATCTATGTGAGTGTAACCGGCTTTAATCGCCTCAAGCACTCCCTCTTTTGCTTCCTCCGGTGTAAGTTTCCAGGTTCCGAAACCTATGCAAGGAATCCTTATCCCATTTCTTAATGTTACGGTATCTGATTTGCTTGTAAGTTCTTCTTCCCACATTTTTTAAGACCCTTTCCCCTAATTAAAATGATTAAGCTGTTGTACTGGTTGAAATACTCTTTACCTCGCCCTTGGAACGAAGGAATTCGTCAAGTGCCGCCTCAAGTTCTTCATCTCTTGTACGAAGCGTCATTTCGTAAACTGCGTATCCGTCTACAGTGTATCTTGCCTTGCTGTCTGCAACGCGTACATTGTGGCTCTTTAAAAACTCATCAAGATCTTTTCTGAGCTCCGATGTGTTCTTGATCTCAAAACTTACCTGAATTGTAGAAAGTGCATCTCCTCCGATAGCAAATCTGTGCATTACAAACTGAAGCACGTAAAGGAATATTGTTGTAAAAATTCCAAGAAAATAAAGACCTGCACCTATTGTAAGACCGATTCCGGCTGTAGCCCAAACGCCTGCTGCCGTTGTAAGTCCCTTAATGCTTCCGCCGTTCTTAAAAATTACGCCGGCGCCAAGGAAGGAAATACCACTCACAACCTGAGCCGCTATTCTTGCAGGGTCCGCGCCCTTTAATCCGTTTCCGTTGGAAATAACGTTAAGGTCTATGAAACCGTACTTGGAAACTATCATCATTAAAGCGGCTGCCGCACAAATGATAACGTGGGTTCTTATTCCTGCTTCCTTAAATCTTTTACTTCTTTCTATTCCTATGCATGCTCCGCACGCGCTTGCAACAACGACTCTTAAAAGCATTTCCAGGTATATTTCCCAGGAAACCCCCATGCTGATAAATAAATCGCCACCAACTACATTAGACATAAATACTCACTCCTTAAAAAATATGTAAATAATGTCTTTTACAGACACATGATTGATTATATTAACACAGTTTTAACATTTTTTCCACCCATTTAGGCTTCTTTTACAATCTAAGCCCTTATATCGAATGTAAAACGGGATACCTCACTTCCTGAAACAGAGTCCAGGAAGTTATCCAGAGGTGTTTTATTTTCCTCTTTCTCCTCGTACACAACTTCGCTTTTAAGTTCGTAGCCCGCCTTTGAAAGCTGACTTTCCAAAGAAGGCATCTCTTCCCTTAAAATCTCCGCGGAGTCCTTCATATCAGAGGTAAACTTTGCGGAAACATACTTTCCCGCAAGTGTTATATATATGTCCAGGCTTCCCAGGTTTTCCAGATCAAAATGAAGAAAAGCCTTTGTTCCGGAAGCCTCATTTCCGCCTTTTTTTCTTTTATAAACGTAAAGCTCTCCGCTTGTAAGTTCTTCCTTTAGCCTTACCGGTATTCTAAAGAAAGGAAAAACATCCGAAAAGGTTTTTGCAAGATTATTTTCGTTTCGTAAAACTTCCGCTCTTGCAGCGCTTTCTTTTTCCGCAGGGGAATTGCTCTCTGTCTTCTTTATTATATCCAGTATGGAATCCAGAAGTTTTTTGTTGTCCAAAAGCTTCTTTTCCTGCTTTTCCTCTGCAAGAACTTTTGTATTAAGAATAAGTTCTCTCTTAAGCCCCTCCACTATTTCTTTAGGGTCTGTGCTCTTTAAAACTCCGGTGCTCGCTTCCGCAGGTTTTAAACCTGCCGTATCCGCATTTTTCGGATTTACCGCGCTTTCCGCATTTTCCTGCACAGGCTTTTCCGGAGTTTTTGCCGTAAGTATATTATCTGTATTGTCACTTTTTTCCACAGCCGCGGTGTTTCCCGCATTTTCTGCACTTTCCGCATTTTCTGTAATGTCCGGCTTTACAAGAGTTTCTGTGTTACCTGTGTTACCTGTATTTCCCGTGTTATCCGGCTTTACAAGTGTTTCTGCATTTTCCGTATTTGCAGCATTTACGGCATTTTCAACGTTTCCATTTGCTGCTTCAGGCGAACCGGAATTTGAAGAAATAAGTGCAAGGCCTTCTTTTAGCTGTGCCACCAGCCCTTCTTTTTCCGCACCTTCCGGCATTTTGTCCAGTCTTCCCGCAACTTCGTTAAGAACTGTTTCCAGATCCTTTGCAAAAACTTTTCCGTTAATCGTGTATTCTTCAAGCCCCTTGGCAAGTTCGTCCGTAACCTTAATTCCAACTTCTTCAAGTTTTATCATGGTTTTTACGGAAGCCTCCGGATGCTTTGCGGAAAGGCTCATAAAATGACGGATATTTGCAGGTGCAAGGCTTTGCTTCCCGGCCATCAGCTCCCTTACTATGGTTTCCGTCTTTTCCGTTTTGGTAATACCTGCTCCCAGAAGAACCTTATTAACAAGTTCCGTAAGCTTATCCGTCTGTGGAGGCATATTCTTTAATAAGATCTGGTTTCTGTCTTCATCTACCCCGTTAAAAATAAATGATGCTTTTTGGCCTATTTCGTAGTCTACGGCAGAAGCTGTTCTTGCTGTAAAGCGCTGGCCGTCCTCAAGTTCAACCTCTATAAGATTTCTTCTTATGTCCGTTACAACAGCTGTTATAACCTGCCCCTCTACCGGTTGCTTTTGAGTGCCCGCAGCCTGCAAAACCTTAGCGGAAACAGCGGCAGCATCTTTTGCCCCCGCAGTTCCTTCAGCTTTGGCATCGCCGTTTTTTACTTCGCTGTTTTCTCCTCTTGCAAGGGCTTCCTTAAGGTCTTTATTCTTTTTTTCTTCTGCAGGTCTTCCCATCAGACTTGCAACATTTTCAAAAAGACTCATTTATTTCCCCTTTTTAAAGAAGCAACCGGCACAAAAGTGCCGGCTCTTCCCGTCTTTATCAGCAACCTGCCATTTCAAATTCAAAGTGCAGGCCTTTGGTCGTGTCTATAAGATACTCTTCATGAGTTTTAGCCCCCCAGGAATCGTCGCCGCCGATTCCCATCTGTCTTAAGGCTACTCTTATAACCGTATGGTGAATCTGCGGAAGTTCGAAAGCATGGTAAGCGTTTTCAAGCTCGTGTGGTGTGTAAGGAAGTATTGTAACATCCATATTGTCACCGGCAAACTCAAGTCCTCTTCCGAAACCGTCGCATACGCTTACAAAACGTACTCCCGTGCGGCAGCCGCATTCCTGCGGAATTACATAAGGAACATAGTTATCTTTTGCGGTGGTCTCAAAAAGACCAAGCTTTGCTCCTTCTTTTCTGTCACAGTAGTTCTCAAGCGGTCCGTTACCATAGTATTTAATTTTGTCGTAATCTGCAGGAATCTTAAACATCATTCCGAATTCCGGCATTTCCGTAAGACCTTCAACAGGGTCCATATCCATTACAACTCTTATTATTCCGTTGCCGGACACATGGTATTCCACTGTGCAGGAGCCTTCCGGGTTTGTAGGGAAGACGTATTTGTATGTAACAACCGCTTCTTTTCCCTTTTTAACCTTTGTTTCGTCTATCTTTGCATACATACTTGCAAGCTTCCACTGAGCGTAGCGGAAAGGCATTGCATTACCTCTGTCGTTGTCTGTTGCTGCACGCCAGAAGTTAGGTGCAGGCGGAAAACTTATCATTTCCTTGCCCGCATACTTAAGAGACACAAAGCCTCTTCCGTTTTTGGCAAAGATGTAATGAAAATGCTCACCCTTAACTCCAAAGTTGTAGTCGCAATCTTCTATAACAGGCGCGCCTTCTTCGTAGTTTCCGGCTTCTTTAACGGAGTTAAGAAGCATTGTGTGTCCTACTCTCTTTTCTTTTACGCTGTAGGTGTACTGTCCGAAAGAAACCTCATAGCCGGCATTTGCATAGAGAGTATCCTCTTTAAGCAGGAAAGCCACCGTGATGGTGTATTCTCCCGGAAGGTCTGCCTCGCAGACTGCCTTTGGAAGCTTGTATTCCCTTGTCTCCTGTGGAGCCACGTCTGTTTTTATTTCTTCTCTTGCAATCTCTTTTCCTTCTTTTTCAAGGATTGCAACAGCCTTAAACTCGCTTGTGCAGGTAAAGAGTGAGTCGTTGAATATTTTAACGCTCTTCTTTTCCGGACTAACAAGAATATTTCTGTAATTATACTTTATTTCCTGCATTTTTGGAGAGTTTGTACGGTCTGCAAAAACAGCTCCGTTTACGCAGAAGTTATAGTCTGTAGGTCTGTCTCCGAAGTCTCCGCCAAAAGCAAGATATTCGTTGCCGTAGCGGTCTTTCTGTTTAATGGCCTGGTCTATGTAGTCCCAGATAAAGCCGCCCTGGTACTTAGGAAGTCTTCTTGCAAGGTCTGTGTACTTGTGCATTGCGCCGTTGGAATTGCCCATGGCATGGGTATACTCGCAGCAGATAAAAGGCTTTTCAGGATGCTCACCGATA
>JAILFQ010000138.1 GCA_024697505.1 Lachnospiraceae bacterium | reverse complement strand
AAGATTCTGTCCAGAATTAAGGAACTGGAAAGACAGGGCAGGAGTATTATTCATTTTGAGATAGGGGATCCGGACTTTTCAACTCCAAAGAATGTTTTGTATGCCACCAAAAAGGCCCTGGACGAAGGGTTTACTCATTATACGGGTTCCATGGGAGACTATGACTTCAGAACCCTTATTGCAAATAATAACCTTCACACAAGAGGCTTTAAACCGGATTTGGACCAGGTTCTGGTTGCACCGGGAGCTAATATAATGATCTACTACGCAGTAAGGTGCCTTGTAAACCCGGGGGATGAGGTTATTGTACAAAACCCTTGTTTTCCAACCTATCTTTCCGTATTTTCTTTTTGCGGGGTAAAACCGGTATTTGTTCCCCTGTATGAAGAAAACGAATTCCGTTTAAACCCTAAAGATCTGGAAAAATGTATAACGGACAAAACCAGACTTATTATAGTAAACAGCCCTCATAACCCAACCGGAGCAATTATGAAAAAGGAAGAGTTGGAAGAGGTTGCACATATTGCAAAGAAACACGGCATTTTCTTATACCTGGACGAGATCTACTCCAGAATGAATTACGGGGATGAGCCTTTTTACAGCCCGTCCATAATAGATGCATGTAAGGATTATATGATTGTTGCAAACGGCTTTTCTAAGGCTTTTGCCATGACAGGCTTCCGTCTTGGCGTAGGAATAGGTCCAAGGGATGTTATGGCAAAGATGGGGCTGCTTTTGGAAACCACATCTTCCTGCGTTCCTACTTTTATTCAGAAAGCGGGGATAGAGGCCATAAGCGGAGACCAATCCACCGTAAAGCAAATGATGGCTACTTACAAGAGGCGCAGAGACATTCTTGTGGACGGCTTAAATTCTATTAAAGGAATAACCTGTTTAAGACCCGGCGGAGCCTTTTATGTTTTCCCAAATATAAGTGCAACGGGGCTTGAGAGCGAGGAATTTGCCTATAGGCTTCTTGAAGAAGCGGGAGTGGGAGTCTGCTCCGGGGAAGACTTCGGCACATGCGGAAAAGGCCATGTGAGGCTGTGTTACGCCTGCTCCGAGGAAAGTATAATAGAGGGCGTAAGGCGTATAAAAGAATTTGTGGAAGAAAAACTGTAAAGTGGAGGAGATCCGATGAGGGTATGCGATTACATAGCAAAGTTTTTGGCAGATAAAGGAATAAAAGATGTATTTATGGTATCCGGCGGCGGCCTTATGTTTTTAACGGACGGTCTTGCGGTAAATAAGGATATTAACGTGGTTTGCTGCCATCACGAGCAGGCGGTTGCAATGGCTGCATGTGCTTACGGAAAGTACAAAGGAATGGGCTGCGGCTTTGTAACAACGGGCTGCGGCGGAACAAACGCCATAACAGGTCTTCTTAACGCCTGGCAGGACAACACACCTTGTATTTTTATATCCGGCCAGTGCAGGAGAAAAGAGACTCTTAGAAATGTTGGCGTAAATACAAGACAGATTGGCGTGCAGGAAGCTGACATAGTTACCATAGTATCGTCAATTACAAAGTACGCCGTAATGGTTAATGATGAAAAGACTATTAAGTATCATTTGGAAAAGGCCTTTTACCTGGCAAAGAGCGGAAGGCCGGGCCCTGTTTGGATAGACGTTCCCATGGACATACAGTCCGCGGAAGTGGATGAAAACAGCCTTGTGGGCTTTTCCGAAAAAGAGCTTTACAAAGAAAAGACGTGTGCAACAGAGAGGGAAATTAATGATATTGCGGAGGACCTTAAAAAGGCTGAAAGACCTGTTATTATTGCAGGCCAGGGCGTAAGACTCTCCGGGGCAATTGAACTTTTTGACCGTCTGGTACACAAACACAACATACCTTTTGTAACTTCCAGAATGGGGACGGATGTTCTTCCTACGGAAGACGACTTATACATTGGCCGAATAGGCAACAAGGGAACCAGAGCGGGCAACTTTGCCGTACAGAATGCGGATTATGTTTTGTCTCTCGGAAGCCGTCTAAGCGTAAGCTCCACCGGGCAGCAGTACGAATTTTTTGCGAGAGAAGCAAAGGTTACGGTTGTAGACATAGATAAGTACGAGCACACCAAGAATACCGTTCATATAGAGCAGGTTATTATTGCGGATGTAAAAGATGTTTTGGAAAAACTGCAGTTGCCTGATGGTCTTAATTTTTCCGAATGGGCAGCAAAGTGCAAACACTGGAAAGACAAGTGGCCGGTGTGCCTGCCTGAGTACTATAAAGAGGAGGGCGGCATAAACATGTATGTGTTTGTGGAGGAGCTTTCCAAGGTCTTTAAGGAAGACTCCGTTTTGATAGGAGATGCCGGTTCTGCTGTATATGTACCGCCTCAGGCTATTAAAACAACAACAAAGAAGCAGAGGTATGTAACAAGCGGAGCCCAGGCGGAAATGGGATTTTCTCTTCCTGCCGCGGTGGGTGTCTGTGTTGCAAGAAAAGGGGAAGAAGTTCTTGCAATTACAGGTGACGGAAGCCTGCAAATGAATATTCAGGAACTTCAGACTTTAAAAGGCTACAATCTGCCTGTAAAACTCTTCGTTTGGAATAATGACGGTTATCTTTCCATAAGAGCTACTCAGAGAAAGTTCTTTAACGGAAGATTTATAGGAACGGACAAAACAAGCGGAGTATCATTTCCGGAACTGGAAAAGATTGCTTATGCATACGATCTTAAATATGTAAGAATTTCCAATGTTTCCGAACTTCCGGAAAAGCTGAAAGAGGTTATGAGCTATAAGGGGCCGGTGGTTTGCGAAGTTATGACCATAAGAGACCAGGTGGTAGCTCCGTCCATAAGCTCCAAAAAGCTTGAAGACGGCAGGCTTGTGTCTATGCCTCCCGAGGATATGTTCCCCTTCTTGGACAGGGAAGAATTTTATGAAGAGATGGTTGCAAAGCCTGTGGAGAGTAAATAAAAACACGGTAAAATCATTTGCAATACAGTTGTAAAGCCTGTTGAGAACAGGTAAAATAATTGGTAACAGGCAATAACGGGAAGTAACGGGAAGTAACGGGATGTCGCTTTTGGCTGACTATTATCCCACACCGGTCCGGCGTGCCGGACTTAAACATCTATTAAATAGGAGGGCTTAAATATGGAGTACTTTTTTATTACACTTTTAGCTTTATTGGTTATTTACTGCGTTACCTGCGTGAAGATCGTTCCGCAGGCAAGTACATTCATTATTGAAAGACTTGGTAAGTATAAGCATACCTGGAATGCGGGTTTGCACTGCAGATTACCTTTTATAGACAGGGTTATAAGACGTGTTCCTCTTAAGGAGCAGATTGCGGACTTTCCGCCACAGCCGGTTATTACAAAGGATAATGTTACAATGCAGATAGACACGGTTGTTTTCTATCAGATCTTCGATCCAAAGCTTTACACATACGGAATCGAAAATCCTGTTCTTGCTATAGAAAACCTTACCGCCACCACACTTCGTAACATCATTGGTGAGTTGGAACTTGACGAGACTCTTACCTCCAGAGAAACAATAAATGCCAAGATGAGCAACCTTCTTGACGTTGCAACAGACCCTTGGGGCATAAAGATAAACAGAGTCGAGCTTAAGAACATTATGCCTCCTGCAGCTATTCAGGAAGCCATGGAAAAGCAGATGAAGGCAGAGCGTGAAAGACGAGAGGCCATTCTTCGTGCAGAGGGTGAAAAGAAGAGTGCAATTCTTGAGGCCGAAGGTGAAAAAGAGTCCAGAGTTCTCAGAGCGGAAGCTCTTAAGCAGGAACTTGTGCTTGAGGCGGAAGGCCATGCGGAAAGCATTAGAAAGCACAAGCAGGCGGAAGCAGATGGTTACAAGCTTCTTATGGATGCAGGGCTTTCTACAGAGCAGGTTGTTAAGTTAAAGAGCCTTGAGGCTTTTGAAAAGTCCGCAGACGGAAAGGCTACAAAGATAATTATCCCTTCGGAGATACAGGGCGTTGCGGGCCTTGCGGAAGGAATTTCTTCTTTAACAAAGAATTAAAGGAATTCTATTCTACCCGTTCGCTTTCTATGTCACTTTTAAAAAAAGATTGTGCGGTGTCCACAAGCCTTGCTTTTGTAAAGATTAAAAAATCTTCAAAAGCAGGGCTTTTCTGCTTTTTGTCCGGGAAAGATAACGCATATCCGTTTTTAGGCCCAATTGCATATTTAACAAATATAAAATGTGATATAATTTACTTTGTGGGCCCTTAGAGGGCATAGAAAGAGAGGATTTATAGTGAAAAAATCAGTTTTAATTTTGATTGCGGTACTTGCGTTATCATTTGCCGGGTGCGGTAAAGGGAATGCGGAAAGTGCAGAACCTGCAGAACCGGAGCTTAGTGCCCGTCTTGCGGAAGCTGCAGGTGTGGAAGAATCTTCCGTTTACTACCTTACTTGCGGAAAGTTCAGCGATTCTACAGGTGCAGAGGCTTTTGCCTTTGTGGGCGAGGTTCCGGACAACATACCCGGTGCGGAGTGCTATGGTTCCGTCTGGTACATAAATGATGAGGCCTGCATTAAGGTTCTCGAGGACAGAAGTTTTTCCGTTATGGAAAATACAATCTTTTCTGTTATGCCTACCGGCGAGAAAACGTTTGTAAGTGTTGTGGAAACTTTTGCAACAGACAGCGTTAGCCACTTGCTTTATGTGGAAGACGGCCTTGTAAAGTCTTC
>JAILFQ010000132.1 GCA_024697505.1 Lachnospiraceae bacterium | reverse complement strand
AGAAAAGAAGCATCTTATGACAGATGACGAAGAAGACGCTGAAACAGATAATGATGAAGAATAATTAAACGGGAAAAGCAGGGCAATTGTGCTCTGCTTTTCCCGTTTAATTATTCTTCATCATTATCTGTTTCAGCGTCTTCTTCGTCATCTGTCATAAGATGCTTCTTTTCTTCTTCAGAATCTTCTTCATCCTCATCGTCTAATGATGGTTCAAATTCTTCGCCTTCATCAGCTTCAACAAGCTCATTTTCTTCGCCAAGCTGCTTTTCAAGCTGGCCTTCAGGTAAAAGATCCTTTACCTTGGCAATACTTGCAACAACAGCATTCTTATCCTTAGAAAGATCTATAAGCTTTACTCCGGATGTAATTCTTCCCACAATGCTGATATCACTTACAAGCATTCTGATTATAACGCCTTCGTTTGTAATAAGCATTATTTCGTTGTCCAAGTCTACGGCTTTTGCACCAAGCACGTCTCCGGTCTTTTCAAGAATATTGTAACACTTAAGACCTTTACCGCCTCTGTGCTGTATGGAAAACTCAGAGAATCTTGTAAGTTTTCCGTAACCCTTTTCAGATGCAAAGAGAACGAATTCTCCCTGTGAGGATGCCTGCATTGCAACAACCTTATCTCCATCCATAAGGTTAATACCTCTTACACCCATGGAATTTCTGCCGGTTGCTCTAACATCCTTTTCATTAAATCTTATACTCATACCGTTCTTGGTAACAAGAAGGATATCTTTGTTGTTTGTTGTAAGCTTAACTTCTATAAGTTCGTCGTCATCTCTTAAGGTGATTGCGTTAATACCGTCTTTTCTTATGTTGGTAAAGTTACGTACTCTTGTCTTCATAACAATACCGTTCTTTGTTGCCATAAAGAGGAATCTTTCGTCATCAAATGCCTTAAGTGTAACACCTGCGGTAATCTTCTCGTCCGGCTGAAGCTGTACAAGGTTTACAATAGCTGTGCCTCTTGCAGTTCTGCTTGCTTCAGGTATTTCCCAGGCCTTAATTCTGTACGCACGTCCCTTATTGGTTAAGAACATAATATAATGATGGGTTGTGGTCATGAAGAGGTCTTCAATATAGTCTTCTTCAATAGTCTGCATACCCTTTATTCCCTTGCCGCCTCTACGCTGAGCATGGAAATTGTCTATAGTCATTCGCTTGATATATCCAAGTTTTGAAATAGCTATAACTGCAGGTTCTTCAGGAATAAGATCCTCATCGACAAAATCATCATCTGCCATACCGATTACGGTTTTTCTGTCATCTCCGTACTTTGCGCTTATGGCTGTTATTTCTGTCTTTATAACATTTAAAAGAAGCTTTTCGTCTCCGAGAATTGCCTTGTATTCCTCAATCTTTTTCTGAAGTTCTGCGTATTCGTTCTCAATCTTTTCTCTTTCAAGTCCTGTAAGAGCACGAAGACGCATGTCCACGATGGCTTGTGCCTGTACATCATCAAGACCAAACTTTTCAATAAGTTCTGCCTTGGCATCCTGTACATTTTTAGAAGCACGGATAATTCTTATTACTTCATCTATGTTGTCTAAAGCAATAAGCAAGCCCTTTAAAATATGAGCTCTTTCCTCTGCCTTGTTAAGATCGTACTTGGTACGTCTTGTTACTACATCTTCCTGATGTGTAAGGTAAACATTCAGCATTTCAAGAAGGTTCATAACCTTAGGCTGTCCGTCTACAAGAGCAAGATTGATCACTCCGAATGTATCCTGAAGCTGTGTATGCTTATAAAGACGGTTAAGAATGATATTAACGTTAGCGTCTTTTCTAAGCTCTATAACGATACGAATTTCTCCATGTGAAGACTCATCTCTTAAATCTGTAATTCCATCTACTTTCTTTTCTTTAACAAGTTCTGCTATCTTTTCAACAAGACGTGCCTTGTTAACAAGGTACGGAATTTCCTTAACTATAATTCTGTTCTTGCCGTTTGGAAGAGTTTCTACATCTGTTACCGCTCTTACCTTAATTTTTCCGCGGCCTGTACGGTAAGCATCATTTATTCCGCGGGTTCCGAGGATAGTTGCACCTGTAGGGAAGTCCGGGCCCTTAACAATTTTCATAACATCTTCAATTGTTGTTTCGAGGCCTTCTTCTTTATTCTCAATGATCTTTACAACAGCGCCTATAACTTCACGCATATTGTGAGGAGGTATATTTGTTGCCATACCTACCGCAATACCGGAAGTTCCGTTTACAAGAAGATTTGGAAATCTTGCAGGAAGAACAATTGGCTCAGATTCCGTTTCATCAAAGTTTGGAATAAAATCAACGGTATTTTTTTCTATATCAGCAAGCATTTCCATGGAAATCTTGCTAAGTCTTGCTTCTGTATATCGCATTGCGGCAGGTCCGTCTCCGTCTACGGAACCGAAATTTCCGTGTCCGTCAACAAGAGGGTATCTTGTGGACCAAGGCTGGGCAAGATTTACGAGAGCTCCGTAAATGGAGGAGTCTCCGTGCGGGTGATATTTACCCATTGTATCACCGACAATACGCGCACATTTTCTGTGTGGCTTGTCAGGACCGTTGTTTAATTCACTCATTGCGTGAAGAATTCGTCTTTGTACCGGTTTTAAACCGTCTCTTGCATCCGGAAGAGCACGAGCAACAATAACAGACATCGCATAGTTTACGTACGACGTTTCCATTGTCTTTTTAAGATCGACTTCTTCAATTTTATCAAATATCTTTTCGTCCATTTATTTTCTCCATTATCCGAAGTTCTTTATGCATTGTAATCAAGGTTTTCAACATACTTGGCATTTGCTTCAATAAATTCTCTTCTTGGCTCTACATCGTCACCCATAAGTGTTGTAAAGGTAACATCAAGTTCGGATTTAGATTCATCATCTATTCCGACTCTTAACAGAATTCTGCTTTCAGGATCCATTGTTGTTTCCCAAAGCTGAGAAGCATCCATTTCTCCAAGACCTTTATAACGCTGTATCTTGTTATTCTGATCTCTTCCAACTTCGTTTATTATGGCTGCAAGTTCTTCATCGCTGTAGGCATACCATACTTTCTTGTTCTTTTCCAGCTTAAAAAGTGGTGGCTTCGCAAGAAATACATGGCCCTGACGAATAAGTTCCGGCATAAACCTGTAAATGAAAGTGAGCATAAGTGTTGCAATATGTGCACCATCAACATCGGCATCGGTCATAATAATGATCTTATTATAGCGAAGCTTTGTAATATCAAATTTTTCTTTAATATCCGTACCAAAGGCCGTTATCATGGAACGGATTTCTTTATTGTCATATATTTTGTCTATTCTTGCTTTTTCTACGTTAAGGATTTTACCTCTCAGAGGAAGAATAGCCTGAGTTTTTCTGTTTCTTGCTTCTTTTGCGGAACCTCCGGCGGAATCTCCCTCAACTATATATATTTCGCAGTTTTTAGGATCCTTATCCGAACAATCTGCAAGTTTTCCCGGAAGAGAACCAACATCAAGTGCTGTTTTTCTTCTGGTAAGATCTCTCGCTTTTCTTGCAGCCTCTCTTGCTCTTTGTGCTGTAATGGACTTTTCACAAATGCTCTTTGCTACCGTAGGGTTTTGCTCAAGGAAGTAAGTAAGGCTCTTTGAAACTACTTCGTTAACAGCTCCTCTTGCTGCAGAATTTCCAAGCTTTTGCTTTGTCTGTCCTTCAAACTGCGGTTCAGGTATCTTAATGCTGATTATAGCAGTAAGTCCTTCTCTTATATCTTCACCTGAAAGATTTTGCTCGTTATCCTTAAGAAGTTTATTGTTTCTTGCATAATCATTAATGATTTTTGTAAGCGCAGCTTTAAAACCTTCAAGGTGAGTACCACCTTCAGGTGTTGTAATGTTATTTACAAATGAATTGACACTTTCGTTATATCCATCGTTATGCTGAAGAGCAACTTCTACACTTATATCTCCTTTTTGTCCTTCACAATAAATAATGTCTGAATAAAGAGGAGTTGTACCTTTGTTTATATATTGAACGTATTCTTTAATACCACCTTCGTAGTGAAATACCTGTTCTTTTTCCTGTCCTTCTCTGGCGTCTCTAAACTCTATTCTGATTCCTTTTGTAAGGAATGCCATTTCTCGAAGTCTCTTTTTTAATACATCAAACTCGAAAACTGTAGTTTCAAAAATAGAACTGTCCGGGAAAAATGTTACCGTAGAACCATGTCTGTCGGACTCTCCCAGTTCTTCAAGCCCTGTTACAGGCTTTCCGTATTCATAACGCTGTTTGTATCTGTGTCCGTTTTCGTCAACCACTACTTCCAGCCATTCGGAAAGTGCATTAACTACAGACGCACCAACCCCATGTAAACCGCCGGATACCTTATATCCTCCACCGCCGAATTTTCCTCCTGCGTGAAGAATAGTGAATACAACTTCCACTGAAGAAATGCCCTTTTTCTTGTTAATTTCAACAGGTATTCCTCTTCCGTTATCCACTACCGTTACAGATCCGTCGTTATTAATTGTAACCTGTATTGTGTCACAGAATCCTGCAAGCGCCTCATCTATTGCATTATCTACAATTTCGTAAACGAGGTGATGAAGACCACGTGCCGATGTACTTCCAATATACATACCCGGTCTCTTTCTTACCGCTTCCAGTCCCTCAAGAATCTGAATTTGTTCTGCTCCGTATTCTGCGCTCATAGTTCCTCCGTTAATTTGTAAATCATTGTTTTACCGTACCATTTTCCACACGATATATATGATTATATTTTTTTCTGTCACCTACAAATTCCTCAAGACCTGTACAGGTAATAATTGTTTGAATACCTTCTATACTGTCTAAAAGAAAATGCTGGCGTTTTCTGTCAAGTTCCGATAATACGTCATCTAAAAGAAGAATCGGATCTTCTCCTATTGTTTCTCTTACAAGTTCAATTTCCGCCAGTTTTAATGCCAATGCGGCAGTTCTTTGCTGTCCTTGTGAACCAAAGGTTTTAAGATCTTTATCTCCTACATAAAACTCAAGTTCATCCCTATGAGGACCAACCGTTGTTGTTTTTAAATAAAAGTCCCTCTCAAATGAGTTTTTAAGCTTTCTTTCAAACTCCTGAGCCGAAATATTAGGGACATAATTTACCATTAACCTCTCCTTACCACCGGAGATCATTTCATGCATATCTCCTACAATGCTGTTAAGGTCATTGATAAATTGATTTCTGCTGTTTATTATCTCATTTCCGCAAGCGATCAACTGTGAATCCCATACATCTATGGTCTCCACAATATCCCCGGCAAAGTCGGATTGTTTTAAGAGATTGTTTCTTTGAAGCAGGATTTTATTGTACGACGAAAGCTGATGCATATAGAGCCTGTCTAACTGGCAAAGATCCATATCCATAAATTTTCTTCTCTCTGCAGGTCCGTTTTTTATAATATTAAGGTCTTCCGGTGAGAAGAAAACAACGTTCATCATTCCGAAAAAGTCGCTGGACTTTCTGATGGATATTCCATCAACAGCCACAGTCTTTGCTTTTCCGTTTCTAAGGTGCATATCCAGTTTATGAGGTACGCCCATTTTTTCTATGTACATCTGTATATGAGCTTCATCATATCCAAGCCGGATTATGTCCCTGTCTTTACTGCTTTTATGAGACTTTGTTGTTGCACACATAAATATAGACTCCAGAATATTGGTCTTTCCCTGTGCATTGTCTCCGTAAAGAATATTAATCGCTTCATCAAATGATAAAGACAGTTTTTCGTAATTTCTGAAATTTTTAAGTTCTAGCTGCTTAACTATCATTTTGTGATTTTAATCTCTTTGCCGTTATAGGCTACCAGGTCTCCGTCAACAAGTTTTTTACCTCTTTGGGTTTC
>JAILFQ010000129.1 GCA_024697505.1 Lachnospiraceae bacterium | reverse complement strand
TGCACCCATATTTGTGCTTATTGTTTTGTCCTTCAACGCTTCCAAATCCAGAAGCAAATGGGGCGGTTTTACCCTTAAGTGGTACGAACAGCTTTTTCAGGACGAGGAAGTTATGTCTGCCCTTGCAAATACACTTATTCTTGCCCTTGTTTCCGCGGCTGTGGCAACAGTGCTCGGAACCCTTGCCGCAATAGGAATAAGCAAGATGAAAAAGTCCATGCAGGGCATAATGATGTCAATTACAAATATACCAATGCTTAATGCGGAAATTGTTACAGGTATTTCCCTTATGCTGGTATTTATAGCGGTAAATTTTGCAAGAGGTTTTTCCTCTGTTTTGATAGGCCACATAACATTTAATGTTCCTTATGTAATACTAAGTGTTATGCCTAAGATCAAACAAATGAACAAATCAACCTACGAAGCGGCTTTGGACCTTGGAGCTTCACCTTTTAGAGCCTATATGCAGGTGGTTGTACCGGACATATTCCCGGGAATCCTCTCAGGCTTTATACTCTCGCTTACAATGTCCATGGACGATTTTGTAATAACTCACTTTACAAGGGGTGCATCATTTCATACCCTTTCAACTAAGATTTACGCCATGCAAAGAAAAGGTGTAAATCCGGAAATGTATGCTGTCTCCACCATTCTTTTTGCGGCTGTATTAATACTTCTTGTTGTGGTAAACAGAAGAGATGCACGCCAGGAGAAGATAAGAAAAGAGAGAGACATGTAACTTTAAGGCTTTGCTTGTGAAAAAATTTTGGAGGAAAAGAAATTGAAAAAGAAGATTTTGTGTGTGGTTCTTCTTGCAACAATGATTCTTGCAACAGCAGGATGCGGAAAGACTTATGAAAACGGAGAAGTTTATGTTTATAACTGGGGAGAGTACATAGATCCCGAAGTTATAGATATTTTTGAAGAAAGATACGGGATCAAGGTACATTACGATGAGTTCGAAGAGAATGAAGATATGTACCCGATCATCCAGACCGGTTCGGTAAATTACGATGTTGTTTGCCCATCAGATTACATGATAAGCAAAATGATAGCCAACGACCTTTTACTTGAGCTGAATTACGATAATATCCCAAATCTTTCTTATATAGATAAGGAATATCTTGAGACTGCCAAGGGATTTGATACCGAAGGAAAGTATGCTGTTCCTCATGTTTGGGGAACACTTGGAATACTTTACAATAAAACCATGGTTGACGGTGAAATTACAAGCTGGGGCTCTATTTTCGACGAGAAGTACAAGGGCGAAATTTTAATGATGAACTCGGTAAGAGACGGAATAGGTATTGCGCTTACATATTTGGGCTACGATATAAACTCTACCGATAAAGAGGAATTAGAGGCTGCAAAGAAACTTCTTGCAGACCAGGTTCCGCTTGTTCAGGCTTATGTTGTAGACCAGGTAAGAGACAAAATGATAGGCGGCGAAGCTGCTCTTGGAGTTATTTACTCAGGTGAGGCTATATTTACTCAAAGAGAGAATCCGGATCTTGTTTATGTTGTTCCGGAGGAGGGTTCCAATGTATGGCTGGACTGCTGGGTAATTCCAAAAACCTGTAAAAATAAAGAGAATGCTGAAAAATGGATCAATTTCCTTTGCGATCCTGAAATTGCTTTAAAGAACTTTGAATATATCACTTATTCCACACCTAATACAGGCGCAAGAGAGCTTATTGAGGACCCGGATATAAAGGACAGTCTTGTTGCTTTCCCTACAGAAGAAACTCTTTCAAGATGTCATACTTACACATATCTTGGAGAAGAGATGGACGCTTATTGGATAAATCTTTGGAATGAGGCAAAGAGTAATATAGTTTCGGATTAAAATTACAGAGGTCAGGCACTTACGGTGCTTGACCTTTTTTTTGCCTCGCCTTATTATTAACACATAATAATGATAGTATCATTAGGACCTTTACTAAGGGGCAGGAGGTATTAGTATGGAAAAGATCGTTGACGTTGTAATACCGGTATACAGACCGGATAAAAAATTATATAAACTTCTTGATAAGCTGGCCGACCAGTCTGTTAAGCCGGACAAGGTAATAATAATGAATACGGAGACCGGAAGAGCAGAGGATTCTTCTGAAAATCTTGCAGCTGAAGTAGAAAATTTCTTTGCAAGAAAGGTTACTTTAAAAAAGGGAGAACTCTTAAACATTACCATAAAGCCGGTCATGAAGTCGGAGTTTGACCATGGCGGCACGAGAGATGCGGCTTTTATGTCTTCCGGGGCACCTTATGTTCTTTTTCTTACACAGGACGCCGTTCCTTCAGATCCATATCTTATAGAAGAAATGCTGCAGATGTTTATGGCAGAAGACGTGGGAGTTGTTTACGGAAGACAGCTTGCTAACAGAAGTTCCGGAATAGTTGAAGGATATACAAGGCTTTACAACTATCCGTCCGTATCTGCCGTACATTCAAAGGCAGATATTAAGAAACTCGGAGTAAAAGCCTTTTATTGCTCCGATGTCTGCGCAATGTACAGAAGAGATGTTTATATTGCAAACGGCGGTTTTGTTAAGAAAACAATTTTTAATGAAGACATGATATTTGCCGGAAATTATATCTTAAAAGGCGGAAAAGTTGGGTATTGTGCAGATGCAAAGGTTTATCATTCCCATAAATACACCTGCAAGGCCCAGTTTAAGAGAAACTTTGACCTTGGAGTTTCCCAGGCCGACCATCCGGAAGTGTTTAAAAGTGTAAGTTCCACCGGAGAAGGCTTAAAATATGTATGGAAGATTACCAGATATCTGGGAGACCAGCACTACTTTTACTTAATGCCGGGCTTCTATGCCCAGTGCCTTGCAAGGTATCTTGGCTATAAACTCGGAACTGTTTATAAGTCTCTTCCAAAATCATTGGTACTTCTTTTTACATCCAATAAAAACTACTGGGACGGAGTATTGTAATGGCCTACGAGGATACACTTAAAGAACTGCACGAGTATGAACTTAATGCCTTAAAGGCTTTTACGGAGCTTTGTGAGAAAGAAGACCTTACCTACTACGCAATAGGCGGAACACTTATAGGAGCGGTAAGGCACAAAGGCTTTATTCCCTGGGATGATGATGTGGATGTTGCCATGCCTCGTCCGGATTACGACAGGTTTATAAAGGAATTTGCAGATAAACTCCCGTATCCTGTGGTGGAAGAAGATTATAAGAGGACGCAGGGATTTAAAAGCTATTTTGCAAAAATAAGGGATGATTCCATAGAAGTTTTGGAGACCCTTACAGACAACGAAAATGACA
>JAILFQ010000250.1 GCA_024697505.1 Lachnospiraceae bacterium | reverse complement strand
AAGGGAAGAAGAGTTCTTTGTTTCCAAAGAAGAGAGCACTTCAGAAAGTTCTCTTTTTGCGTCGTTTGTATTTGAAATTGCCACGTTAACGGCTTTAATTGCTGCTTCGTCTGCCGAACGGTCTTCGGCTTCAAGTACTTCAAAAAGCTTGTTTGCTACAGTAAAGAAGTCGTTAAGAGAAGTAATGTAGGCTTCTGCGGCAGCGGTAAGCTCCTTATTTCCGTATTCGGTAAGTTCTGTTTTAAGCTTTTGCATGTCCGAAGACAGTCTTAAAAGAGAAGTGGAAAACTTTGAGTTTGCGGTTTTTGCACTTGTGGAAGACTGGGACTGTGCCGCCTGGGAAGTGTAGCTTTGTACGGATTCGAATTCCGAGGAAACGGTTCCCAGTTTGCTTTCAAGGGCAAGGAACTTTGAAGATACTTCATTGTTATCTTTAATTTTGGAAGTAAAGCCAAGGTTTAATACGGAAACAAGGATAAACACAAGGCTTACCACTCCGAGTATAAGGGCTATTTTTGCGCCTATGCTCTTTTTTTGTCCGTTAAGTTCCACATTCTTTAAAACTTCTTTAATGGATATCTTTTTCTTTTCCTTTACAGGCTTTGCCTTCTTTTCGGAAACTTTCTCTGCAGTCCCTTCCGGTGCTAAGGCACCTTCTTCAGCTTTTTTTGCATTTTTTTCTTTCTTCTTGGCTTCTATGCTCTTTATTTTGTTCTTTAATTCGCCAATCTTGTCTTTTGTCTTTGACGTAAACTCTTTTGCTTTGTTCTTGAGTTCAATTTTTTGTAACTTGCTTTTTACACCATCTTTTGAGACTTTTTCTGCCTCCGTTTTTTTGTCTTTGTTTTTCATTTGATATGCTCCGATTTCAAAGAATATTTACCAACCCCAAGATATACCCGGGTATTATATCTTAACTTGTATACGAGGGTAAGTCAATAAAATTTACACATTTATCCAAAATCTGTAATAATAAATAATTTATAAAAAAATCGGAATTAAATTGATAAATTAATATCTTTCATTGAAACAGGCTAAACCTAAGGTGTATAATAGTACAGTATGGGTAGCTGTATGCTATCAGGTTATTATGTGTGTTAGAAATCCTAATATTGAGGAGGAAAGCAAATGAGTTTAGCTACATTTCGTGGCGGAGTTCATCCATATGACGGAAAAGAACTTACGAAAGACAAAGCCATTACGCGTTTGATGCCTAAGGGCGAACTTGTCTTTCCTGTTTCCCAGCATATCGGAGCACCTGCCACACCGGTCGTTAAAAAGGGCGATGCCGTACTCATGGGACAAATAATTGCCGAAGCAGGCGGTTTTGTTTCATCAAACATCATCAGCTCTGTGTCCGGAACAGTTAAAGCTGTAGAGCCGAGACTCACGCCTTCAGGGGCAAAAGTAAATTCCATCATTATAGAGAATGACGGACAGTATACCCCTGTTGAAGGGCTCGGTACAAAAAGAGACTACAAGAATATGACTAAGGAGGAAATTATAGATGCGGTTAAGGCTGCAGGCATAGTCGGCCTTGGCGGAGCGGGTTTCCCAACCCATGTAAAGCTTATGCCAAAGGATCCTTCAAAGATAGACTACATTATTGTAAACGGCGCCGAGTGCGAACCGTACCTTACAAGTGACTATCGTGTAATGATGGAAACTCCTGAGCGTCTTGTTGAAGGTCTTAAGATAATGTTAAGCCTCTTTGATAACGCGAAGGGCGTAATTGCTATTGAAAACAACAAGCCGGAAGCAATAGAGAAGCTTACCGAACTTGTTAAAGACGAAGAAAAAATTGAAGTTTGTCCGTTAAAGACAAAGTATCCGCAGGGCGGCGAGCGTAACATGGTTTATGCCGTAACCGGAAGAAGACTTAATTCCAGACTCCTTCCTGCAGATCTTGGCTGCATAGTGGACAACGTAGATACCGTTGTTGCCATTCAGATGGCTGTAAGCGAAACAACTCCTCTTATGAGAAGAATTGTTACGGTTACAGGTTCTGCAGTAAATGAACCTTCCAACTTTGAAGTTAAGATCGGTTCATCATTTGCTGAGGTTATTGAGGCAGCAGGCGGATTAAAAGAAGGCACAAAGAAAGTTATTGCCGGTGGCCCAATGATGGGTATGGCATTATCTTCTGTGGATGTGCCTATGGTAAAGACTTCATCCGCAGTTACAGCATTTCTTGTGGATGATGTTGAAGTTTGCAAGGAATCTCCATGTATAAGATGCGGAAGATGTGTGGACGCCTGTCCTTCACACCTTATGCCGCTTATGCTTATGGATGCGGCAGAAGCCTGCGATGATGAAAAGTTCGTTGCCTTAAACGGTATGGAATGTTACGAGTGCGGAAGCTGCGCTTTCGTTTGCCCGGCACACAGACCGTTAACACAAGGCTTTAAGCAGATGCGTCAGCTTGTTGCAGCTAAACGCAGAAAGAAATGATGGGAGGGACAAAACATGAATTTTAATTTATCATCTTCACCTCATGTAAGAAATGCCAAGTCCACCCGTTCTATTATGTGGGACGTTAATCTTGCCCTGCTTCCTGCAACGGCTTTTGGCGTATACAGATTTGGTATTCATGCGTTGCTTATTCTTCTTATTTCTATAGCAACAGCAGTTTTATGTGAGTTTTGTTATCAAAAGATCACTCATAAAGAAGTATTGATCTCGGACGGAAGTGCAGTGCTTACAGGTCTTTTACTGGGACTTAACATGCCGCCTTCGGTTCCGCTTTGGATCCCTGTACTGGGTAGTGCATTCGCTATCATATTTGTAAAGCAGTTCTTTGGTGGACTCGGTAAGAACTTCATGAACCCGGCTCTCGGTGGTCGTTGTTTCTTACTTATTTCCTTTACAAGTATAATGAGTACTTTTACGGTTGACGGAGTAGCAGGTTCCACACCCCTTGCAAAGCTTGCTGCAGGAGAGACAACAGACCTTCTGGATATGTTCCTTGGTTATACCGGCGGCGTTATCGGAGAAGTTTCTGTTCTTGCAATTCTTTGCGGTGCCGTATATCTTCTCGTTAAGAAGATAATTTCCTGGTACATTCCGGTTTGCTACCTTGTAACATTTGCACTTTTTATGTTCCTTTTCGGAGGCTTTAACCCACAGTTCGTACTTGCACATCTTCTCGGCGGCGGCTTAATGCTCGGTGCCTGGTTTATGGCAACGGATTATGTAACAAGCCCTGTTTCCAAAAAAGGAAAAGTAATATTCGGTATTTTACTCGGTATTTTAACAGGTGTATTCAGACTTTACGGTGCAACTGCAGAGGGCGTTTCCTACGCCATCATTTTCTCCAACCTTCTTGTTCCTCTTATTGAGAGAATCTCAATGCCAAAGGCATTCGGACTTGAGAAGGTTAAGAAAGAAAAGCCTGTAAAGGCAGCAGAGGAAGTTAAAGAAGAAAAGGCCGAAAAGGCAAATGATGCGCCAAAGGCTCCTGTTTCTCTTAAGACTTACCATGCAGCACTTAACTTGACTGTTATTGCTCTGGTTCTCGGAGGACTTCTTGGTACCGTTTATCAGCTTACAAAAGGACCTATCGAGTATGCAAAGCAGCAGGAAGAACTTGCAGCTTATAAGGAAGTTTCTCCTGATGCAAAGACATTTGACGAAGCAACAGATCTTGTTGCCGCAATAAATGATGAATATGCAAACGGCGGTATTTCCGCAGGTGCATTCGGTAATGTAAAACTTGATTCCGCTTACATTGCAAAGGGATCTTCAAAGGAAACCATCGGATATGTTGTTAACGTTACAACTTCCGACGGATTTGGCGGAGATATTTCCTTAAGTATTGGTGTAGATGCAAACGGAAGCATTACAGGTATTGCATTCCTTACAATTAACGAAACAGCCGGTCTTGGTATGAATGCTAAGAATGAATCCTTCTATTCTCAGTACATAGGCAAGAACGTAGACCTCTTTACGGTAACAAAATCCGGTTCTTCTTCAGATTCGGAAATTGATGCTTTAAGTGGTGCAACAATTACTTCAAAGGCTGTAACAAATGCAGTTAACGCGGCTTTATATATTGCGGATAAAGCAGAATAGGAGGATGAAGAATGAATAAGTATTTAGAAAGACTTTACAATGGTATTATTAAAGAAAACCCTACCTTCATTCTTATTCTCGGTATGTGTCCGACTCTTGCGGTAACTACTTCGGTTTCGAATGCATTTGGTATGGGCGTTTCCACCATGGCGGTTTTAATACTGTCAAACCTTATAATATCTTTACTCAGAAAAGTTATACCGGATAAAGTAAGAATTCCGGCTTACATTGTTGTAATTGCTTCTCTTGTTACGGTTGTTGAGCTTTTAATGCAGGCTTATGCAAGAAGTCTCAGTGCTTCTCTTGGCCTTTACATTCCGCTCATTGTTGTTAACTGTATAATCCTCGGAAGAGCAGAAGCATATGCAGCCAAGAACCCACCGCTTCTTGCTGTGGCAGACGGTCTTGGTATGGGACTTGGTTTTACAATAGCACTTTCACTTATCGGCCTTTTCCGTGAACTTATCGGAAACGGTACGGTACTTGGTTTTCAGGTTATGCCGGAGAGTTACGTTCCGGTTGCGATCTTTACAAGAGCACCGGGTGCTTTTATCGTACTCGGAGCCCTCATTGCTGTTCTTAATGCTTTAAAGATTAAGAATAACAGTGCAAAGAAGGTAGAAGGATGTAACGGCGATTGCTGTCATTGCTCATCTGCCTGCGAGACACCTGACAAGAAGAAGGAGGTGGAGTAAATGTCCGGATTAGCATTATTACTTGTGGGAGCGGCACTCGTTAACAACGTGGTACTCAGCCAGTTCTACGGACTTTGCCCGTTCCTCGGAGTTTCCAAGCAGACAAAGACAGCTTTCAGCATGGGCGCTGCGGTAGTATTTGTTATTACAATATCATCTGCCGTTGTAGCAGCTATTTACAAGCTGGTTCTTGTACCGCTTAACCTTACTTTCCTTAAGACCATCGTATTTATTCTTGTAATTGCAGGTCTTGTGCAGTTCGTAGAGATGTTCTTAAAGAAGTTTTCCAAGCCAATTTACAATGCGCTTGGTGTATATCTTCCACTTATTACAACAAACTGTGCCGTACTTGGTGTGGCACTTACAAACGTTCAGAAGGAATATACAATTCTCGAAGGAATTGTTAACGGATTCGGAACAGCAATCGGCTTCCTTATTGCCATTGTAATTCTTGCCGGTATTCGTGAACGTATGGATAACAAAGCAATCGCAAAGCCTTTACAGGGAATGCCTATAGTGCTTTTTGCTTCCGCACTTATGGCAATCGCTTTCAGCGGTTTTGCGGGAATAATTTAAGGAGGGCTTAGATGGACGTATTATCAATCATCCTGACAGTTGCTGTTGTGGGCGCGGTTGGTCTTATCATTGGCCTACTCCTTGTAATTGCAGGCGAGAAATTTAAAGTAGAAGTAGATGAAAAAGAAATAGCTGTAAGAGCAGAACTTCCTGGTAACAACTGCGGAGGCTGCGGATATCCGGGATGTGACGGACTTGCAGCAGCTATTGCAAAAGGCGAAGCACCTGTTAATCAGTGTCCTGTTGGAGGCGCACCTGTGGCAGAAAAGATTGCTGCAATTATGGGCGTTGAAGCAGAAGCGGGCGTTAAGAAAGTTGCTTTCGTACACTGTAGCGGAACATGCGAAGCCGCAAAAGATAAAGGAACATATTTCGGAATTCAGGACTGCCGGAGCGCAGCGGCAATTCCGGGCGGCGGCTCAAAGAGCTGCAGCTACGGCTGTAAAGGCCTCGGAAGCTGCGTAAAGGTCTGCGAATTTGATGCTATTCACGTTGTAGACGGCGTAGCTGTTGTAGACAGAAGTAAATGCGTAGCATGCGGAAAGTGTGTTGCTGTTTGTCCTAACCACCTTATTGAGATCATTCCTGATACTGCAAAGTACATGGTTGCCTGCAGTTCCCAGGATAAGGGCAAGGATGTTAAGAATGCTTGCTCCGTTGGATGTATCGGCTGTTCTCTCTGCACAAGAGAATGTGAATATGATGCGATTCACATGAACGGCAATGTTTCCGTAATAGACGCCGAGAAGTGCGTAGGTTGCGGAAAGTGTGCTGCAAAGTGCCCTGTTAAGATCATTAAGGCAAGGTAAAACGGAAAGGTAAAATTATGAAAAAACAAACATTAAAAACGATCATTTCGTGCTTTGTAATGGTTGTGGTTTCCGTTGCGGTTATATTCGGGTCCGGTGCTTTAAGAAACTTCAGAGATAACCTTAATACCAAGGACCTTCCGAAGTTTGGTATGGGAACCCTTATAACAAGAACAAGTTCCTCATCCGCCACTGCGGATGCCAACGGAACAGCCCAGACGGATGCTTATGTTGCAGGTGTAATCCTTGACAGTGAAGGAAGAGTTGTTTCCATAGCAATAGATTCCAACCAGACCAAGATTGCCATTGATGTAACAGGAACCGTTGTAACACCGTTCGATACGGAATTTAAGACAAAGTACGAACTTAAAGAAGATTACAACATGAAAAAGTTCACCGGCTGTGCCTATGAATGGTACGAGCAGGATGAAGCTTTCATGGATTGGTGCCTTGGAAAGACACTTTCCGAAATTGAAAGCTTAAAGCTTACAGACGGATACGTTGACGACAGCGTGGACCTTAAGGCTTCCGTTACAATTCATGCAACAGACCTTAAGGAAGTTGTTGTAAGAGCAATTAAAAACGCTGCTCCAAACAGCAAAATTTCCACCTCCGATGCCGTAACGATCGGTATTTCCACATCTATTTCCAAGTCTGCAAACGCTTCCGTCGAAGCAGACGGACTTGCTCAGGCATACGGAACAATAGCTGTTCTTGCAGTAAGCGGAAACGGTACGATCAATGCCGCTTTACTTGATGCATACCAGTCAAATGTAAATTTTGATACCACAGGTACAATAAAGGGAGATATTACTCCTGAAGTTGCAACAAAGAATGAACTTAAAGATGATTACAACATGCGCGGCGCTTCAGCCATCGGAAAAGAATGGTTTGAGCAGGCAGCAGCTTATGCTGAATATGTTGAAGGCAAGGATCTTGCAGGAGTTCAGGCAATTAAGGTTGAAAGCGGTTATGCTGCAGATGCGGATATTAAGGCTTCCGTAACAGTACATGTTACAGACTTTAATAATGCTCTTGTAAAGGGGCTTACATCCGACTTCCTTACAAATGCCAAGTCAGGAAAGCTTGGTGTAGGTACTCTTATTTTAAGAACAAGTTCTTCTTCAGCTACTGCGGAAAAGAACGGAACAGCACAGACAGATGCTTATGTTGCGGGCGTAATCCTTGACAAGAACGGAAGAGTTACATCCATAGCAATAGATGCCAACCAGACAAAGATAGCAATTGATGCAAAGGGAACGGTTGTTACATCATTTGATACCGAGTTTAAGACAAAGTATGAGCTTAAGGAAGACTACAATATGAAGAAGTTCGCCGGCTCTCAGTACGAATGGTACGAGCAGGACGAAGCCTTCATGGAGTACTGCATAGGAAAGACACTTGCGGAAATTGAAGGAATTAAGGTTACCGAAAGGTATCTTGATGATTCCGTAGACCTTAAGGCTTCCGTAACAATTAAGGTTGACGAACTTAAGGAAGTTGTAATAAGAGCTATTAAGAATGCCGCTCCTGTAAAGGGAGTTACAACAGATGATACAGTAAGTATAGGTATTTCCACATCCATTTCCAAGTCTACAAATGCTTCCGCTGAAGCAGACGGACTTGCGCAGGCATACGGAACATTTGCCGTTACCGCAGTTGGAACAAACGGAAGTATTACAGGTGTAGTACTTGATGCTTACCAGTCCAATGTAAACTTTGATACAACAGGTACCATAAAGACAGACCTTGCTGAAGAAGTTTCCACAAAGAATCAGCTTAAGGACGCTTACAATATGCGTGGCGCTTCAGCCATCGGAAAAGAATGGTTTGAGCAGGCAGCTGCTTATGCAGACTTTGTTGTTGGAAAAGACAAGGCGGGAATTGAAGGAATTAAGGTTGAAAAAGGCTATGCGGCCGAGGAAGACCTTAAGGCTTC
>JAILFQ010000112.1 GCA_024697505.1 Lachnospiraceae bacterium | reverse complement strand
GACAAGAAAGAGGCTGTAAACAACACGCCTACACCTACGCCTATCGTTTATGAAAACAGAACGGCAGAGGACGTGCGTATTGAAAGCACTAAACTTGAAGACGCAAAGAATTTTGAGGTTAAAGAAGTTTTTGATATTAATATATCCATTGAATACCTTGGCATGACGCTTGAAATGCCTGTAAATAACGAGACGGTAATGGTTACAAAGGATGACCATGCCCATGCGTTTGCAAATACTCATACCGAGGTGTTCGGACAGCAGATTGACAATAATCAGGAAATATACTATGGAGACGGTGTTGCATATACGTATACGGATGATGCAGGCAGATGGGTTTATTCACAGAACGACTTTGAACAGGTTTTAAAGCTTGCCAATGTAGCGGAGATGGATTTTACCCATGCATCGTGTACATATAATACAGAGACCGAAACCTATACAATAGAGGATACATATAAAAATATTGCCGGCGATAATGAAGAAATGAAGATGATATTCAATGAGGCGTTTGCGGCTTTGGGAGAATACGGCATTAACGGTGAGGAGCTTTTTGAAACACTTGGTAAATGCACTATGACTTATGAGTATGACGCTTCCTGCAGACTTGTTTATTCCGCTATGAAGGGGTTTGAATACACAGCATCTACAGACATGGGCAATATTAAAATGACTATTTCTCTTGAACTGGAATATTCCAGATACGGAGAGGTAAAAGATGAGGAAGTTATTGTTCCTGAGAGCGTAAAGGAAAGTGCGGTACCTTTTAGCGCAGAATAAGAGAACGGAGAAGGATTATGGCAAAAACAACCCATACGCACATAGACGAAAACGGAAACGTTTATACCCACACCCACGAGGAGCATGAAGTGGGAAAAGGATCCGGGCATAACCACGGGCATTTTCACGACCCTGCGGAGAAAAAGCGCCAGATCAACCGCCTTGCAAAGGCAATCGGCCACTTACAGCATGTAAAGGGAATGATAGAAAATGATGAAGACTGTGCCGAAGTTTTAATGCAGCTTTCTGCCGTAAATTCCGCTCTAAAAAATCTGGGGAAAGAGATAATTAATGAACACATGACCCACTGTATCACCCACGCTATAGAAGAGGGGGATATGGCAGCGGTGGAAGAGTTTCAAAAGGCTATAGAAAAGTATATGTAGGACTGTCATTTTAATGAAAAGGCGGAAATACCGCCGGTCTGAAAAGGGGATTGAAATTATGGAAAAAGAATTTGATGTACTTTCACTGGGAGAATTAATGTTGCGTCTTTCACCTTATGCAAATGAGCGTATAACCACCGGTGACGGCTTTTCCAAGCAGGTAGGCGGTGCGGAATTTAACGCCATTACGGGTGCCTCTATGCTGGGACTGAGATGTGGTATAATTTCCAAGTTGCCGGCAAATGATCTGGGAACATATGTAAAAAACAATGTAAGACGTTGCGGAGTAAGTGACGACTTTCTTGTTTACGATTCCGAAAAGGACGCAAGACTCGGCGTTTATTACTACGAAAGCGGTGCTTATCCAAGAAAACCGCGTATTGTGTACGACAGAAAGAACACATCTATTAACAAGATCTGCCTTAATGACTTTGACGATACTCTGTATTCTTCTACGAAGTGTTTCCATACCAGCGGAATAACCCTTGCACTTGGTTCCCGGGTAAGAGAGACCGCAATAGAAATGATAAAGCGTTTTAAAGAACAGGGTACCGTAATTTCTTTTGATGTAAACTTCAGAGGAAATCTTTGGACCGGCGCAGAAGCAAAAGAGTGCATTGAAAAGATACTTCCTTATGTAGACCTTTTCTTTTGTTCCGAAGACACTGCAAGACTCACCTTTTTAAAAGAAGGCGACGTAAAGACTATAATGAAGTCTTTTACCAAAGAGTACCCGATAAAGATGGTGGCATCCACTCAGAGAATCGTACATTCTCCTAAGCGCCACACTTTCGGTTCCATCATTTATTCCGCCATAGAAGATACATATTATGAAGAGGAACCTTACAGAGATATAGAAGTAATGGACAGAATAGGCAGCGGAGACGCATATATTTCCGGCGTTCTTTACGGGCTTTTTGCAAACGGTAACGATTACAGAAAGGCTCTTGAATACGGAAACGCAACATCTGCGCTTAAAAACACCATTACAGGCGATCTTCTTACAACAGATCTTAAGGAAATAGACGCAATAATAGCGGACCACAAATCCACCGGAAGAAAATCCGAAATGGACAGGTAGTCCGCCGACAATTACTTGCCACCTCTTTTTCTCCATTCAAGAGGTGTGCAACCAAATTCTTTTGAAAACATGCGGTTAAAGTAGCTTTGCTCACCTATACCGCAATCATTTGCTATGTACGAGATAGGCTGGTCTGTGGAAGTTAAAAGTTTGCTTCCCATTTCCAGCCTATAACTGTTTAAAAAGTTAATAGGGGTCTTTTGGGTGTAAGTGCGAAATAGAGATGCGCATTTTGAACGGCTTACCCCTGCGGCCCCGGCAATATCGTCCAGAGTTATCTTTTCTTTGTAGTGTTCGTAAATGAAAGCTGTCATTCGTCTTTGCATGGAAATGTCTCCGTTAAATGGGATAGGAATGTCTTCCTGTGCAATGTATACCAGATAAAGCCTTCTGAAAATCATATATATGTAGCCGATCACGTCCAGTTCGTAACCTACGGGCTTATTTGTTATAAGGTCGTAAAGGGCGTCGAAAATATCCGAAATAAGCTTTGCATAGCTGTTTCTTCCGTCCATCTGCACATGGGCAAAATCCGGATTGTGTATTATGGGAATAATGTATTTTTCGTATATTTCTTTGTTGTGAGCAAGCATGTCTGTCTTAATGGTAAGAACATCCAGATCCCCCAGGGTTTCTTCGGTATTGTAAACCCTGTGAAGAGTGTCAAAGTTAATAAAACAAAGTTCTCCGGGAGACAATAAAAAGTCCGAATCGTTAACATGGCAGTGAATGTTGCCTTTTCTTATTCTTATAAGTTCCACGTCATCATGCCAGTGGAGCAGTTCTTCGTGGTTAATCTCCGAACGGACCATTTTTTGCTCAAGAACAATTGGCAAAGAACCAAATTCAAAGGTCTTTCCGGTTCGTTCCACATCATTTTTCTTTCCGTTAAAAACCAATTCCATACGCTTGCCTCCTAATTCCCATTATCTAAACTATACTTTCATTTCTTAGAGGTGGGGAATCTTACTGTGTTTAAATATATCATAGTATATTTTGATTGTAAATAAAGAAATAGTGCAAAAAATAGAGTAAAAAGTGCAATATTTTTCCTAAAGCAAATGATATTATACAAATGTAAATTAAAGAACGGCCATTGAGGCCGGCAAATCAAAAGTAAAGGAAGGAAGAAAAAATGAGAATAGTATATGCGTCCAGAATGGGACATGTTGAGGGAATTATTAAGAGACTTGGAATTACAGATGCCGTTAAGATTACAGATGATGCTGTAAAGGTTGACGGAGATTATATTTTATTTACTTATACAGACGGAAAAGGAATTGTTCCTCCTGCGGTAGAAGCGTTTCTTAAGGCTAACCCACAGGTTAAGGCGGTTGTGGGAAGCGGAAGCAAGGAGCGTCATCCGGACACCTTTAATTTTGCGGTAGACGTTATTGCAAAGGAATATAAGGCAGCAGTTATTGCAAAGCTGGACCTTGACGGAAGTGAAGAAGATCTTGAAAACATCCGGAAGGAGCTTGCAAAGTACGGTTACGTGGCAGGCAAGCCATCTGCAAAAAAGAATCCTTATGAGGGTACAAAGACGGCCCAGAACCTTCAGGCGGCTTTTGCAGGTGAGTCTCAGGCAAGAAACAAGTACACATACTTTGCTTCCAAAGCTAAAAAGGAAGGCTTTGAGCAGATAGCAGCCATCTTCCTTAAGACAGCGGATAACGAAAAAGAACATGCCAAGATGTGGTACAAGGAACTTTACGGAATAGGAAATACAGCTGAAAACTTAGAGGCAGCAGCAAACGGCGAAAACTACGAGTGGACAGACATGTATGATGACTTTGCAAAGACAGCTGACGAAGAAGGCTTCCATGAACTTGCGGAAAAATTCCGCGGAGTTGCGGAAATAGAAAGACACCACGAGGAAAGATACCGTGCGTTACTTAAGAACGTGGAAATGAAAAAGGTTTTTGAAAAGAGCGAAGTTAAAGTTTGGGAGTGCCGTAACTGCGGCCACATAGTGGTAGGCACCAAGGCACCGGATGTTTGTCCGGTTTGCGAGCACCCACAGAGCTACTTCGAAGTACGCGAAGAGAATTATTAATTTGCGAGTGATTCCCGAAAGGAATTAAAATAAAGGTAACTGCTAAAATCATTCAACGAAAAGAGACGGCGTGAAAACGCCGTTTCTTTTTTTGGAAAAATTTATAAATTTGTTGTTGACTTGGTTGTTGCCACCGGGTTTATTTTCGTATTCGTTGTTAGAATAAATAGAATCTTTTTACCAAGGAGAAAAACTATGGATAGTAAACCAAAAAGACTTTTTAAATTTGACAGTATTAAGACGAAACTTATTATCACAATGTTATTGATTGCTTCGATACCGCTTGTGATTTCCGTAATAATTAACTACAACACATCCACAAGAAAGGCGAAAGTGGATGCACAGGAGGCTTTGCTTACAGAGACAAGATATATTGAGGCCGAGATTGGTACTATTTTTTCCAATACAGTAAAATCGCTTAAGGCTATAGCGACTTCTCCGACAACAATAGATGCCATAACAAACAAAAACCAGACTGTTATAGATGGTGTAAAAAAACAGATGGAGCAAATAGATAACGAATTTGCCGACGGAAATGTTATGGTTGTTTCCGATATAAACGGTCAAATGCTTATAAGGAGTGACAACAGTGAACTTACAAATATAGCTTCAAGAAGCTATTTTAAAGATGCAATTAAGGGAAATGTAGTTGTTTCTCCTGTTTTGATCAGTAATTCCACAAAGATTCGCAGCATTTCCGTAGCATTACCTATATATGACGCATCCGGCAGAAGTGTGATCGGAGTAATACACAGAAACTACAATATGGATGACTTTCATTCCTTACTTGCGGCAAATACGGATGAAGCATTTGTAATAGACAACGACGGATATCTTGCAGCACACGCACAGTATTCAATAAGTGCGCAAGATGAACCGACTAGCTTTAAGGATTCACCATATATGACCACAACAAAAAAAGAAGATGTGTTTATCAGCACAAAAATGGAGACGCCTAAATATGTTGCCTATGTAAAAGAACCAATATCCGGGTTTACTATATGTAACGCAGTCAGTGTAAACGATGTAATATCACAGGCGCGTAGAAGTGCATTTGCAATTCTGGGTGTCGGACTTTTACTTCTAATTGTTGTTGCATTAGTATCATTAAGATTGGCTATAGGATTTACCAAACCTATTATAGAAATGGACGGAATATTAGCTCAGCTTGCCGACGGACGTTTTATGCGTACAGATAAATACATAAATCGTAACGATGAATTTGGACAGATGGTTAGGAACTCAAATACCGTTATGAACAGGCTTGAAGAAATTGTTACAGAGATAAAGGCTTCTTCAGAAAAGGTGGATACTTCTTCGGATGGCCTTTCCGTTATGGCTACTCAGATTGCAGCTACTACAGAGACTGTTGCCGAGGCTGTACAGGAAATTGCGCAGGGAGCTACAGACCAGGCTTTATCTATTCAGCGCTCTGCAGAGCATACGGGAAAGATTACAAATGCAGTCGAGAACGTTCGGGAATCCGCAAGTGAA
>JAILFQ010000102.1 GCA_024697505.1 Lachnospiraceae bacterium | reverse complement strand
GGTAGCGACAATTAAAAATTAGAATTTGCGCAGCGGACTACGCTTCTGGTTATTACCAGCACCATTCCAGGCCGAAGCCGTTGGCAGCAACGTCAGCACATCGACTTCTTTAAGCTTTTTCATAACCATCTCGCCGATCACAGAACTTTGCATCTCTTTATCTTCAAGATTATAAATTGCGTTTTCAATCTCATCGGTCATTTCCTTGATCTGCTCTACGGAAATATGACGTTTATGACAAGATCTGAAGATACCTGACTCGATCTTAGAACGATCGTATGGTTCGCGCGAATTGTCTTTCTTTATAACAACAAGCGGAATTGTCTCAACTTTTTCATAAGTTGTAAAACGTTTAGAACAGGCATCACACTGACGGCGTCTTCTGATGGAAGCACCATCGTCTGCCGGCCTTGAGTCTATAACTCTTGTATCTTCTTTACCGCAAAAAGGACATTTCATATTTCTCCTCCAAATAAGAACATCTTGTTATAAAAACATTAGAATACTCAACTCATAGCACCATATATAGTATAAAAAAACGAATTTGAAATTTCAACATATTTTTAGCAAGATTTTCGAATTTTAAAGGATTTTTAGCAATTTTTATATATATCACAAATATATTGCTTAGAAATCTGTCTGTTTTCAAGAAGTGAATCTTCAATAAGCATGTTGATGCAAGGCTTCTTTTCCTTCAATATCTTGAAAAGATGGGCAAAATCAAATCTTCCTTCACCAAAAGTTACAGGTCTGGACTTGATCTCTCCATCCGCTATAACATAATCTTTTAAGTGAATTACATCAATTTCATCTCCAAATAGTTCAAATGCTCCGTCCACTATTTCATTATGTCTGCTTTCATTTTCGGCACATAAAAGATTTACAGGATCCAGAATAATGCGTAAATTTGGAGACTTAACTCTATCCAGTACTTTTCTTGTCTGTTCTATATCAAACATAATATGTTTGTAAACAGGCTCAATACCTACACATACTCCCATGCATTCGGCATATTCAACAACCTTTTTTAAATTCTCTGTGAATATGGAAAGAGCTTTTTCTGTGTGGTTTTCCGCACATGGCTTATATTCGTGGTTAACCGCACCTGTCTCTGTGCCCACAAGGCCCGCACCTAAATAAGATGCAAATCTTATATGGTTTTTGTAAGATTCTATGGTTTTGCATAAAGAAGCCTCATCCGGGTCTGCAAGATTCTTATAACAACCCAGCACAGATACGTTTACCCCGTATTTGTCCAGGATTCTTCTCATGTATAAAGCCATTCCGCTTGTCATTGCGCCGTCGCTTACATCAAAATCATGTACAGCCTTTTTAAGTGCAAGTTGTGTACAGCAAAATCCTTCATCTTTTATACTTTTTGCCCATTCATCAAAAGGAGCAACAGGCATATCATGCCCTCTAACGCCAAGTTGTAACATATTATTTCTCCAATCAGAATAATCCTGTAATAAAACCGTCACATACATCAATTCTTTCAGCAGCAGGAACTTTAGGAAGTCCCGGCATTGTCATCATTGTACCGGTTATGGCTACAAGGAAGCCCGCACCGGCATTAATGTATGCTTCTCTAATGTTTATATTAAAATCCTTTGGTCTACCAAGTTTCTTAGGATCGTCAGACAAAGAATACTGGTTCTTTGCAAGACAAACAGGAACATTTGAAAAACCAAGTTCTTCAATTCTCTTAATGGCTGTAAGTGCCGTCTGGTCATAAGTAACCGAAGATGCACCGTATATTTCTTTTGCTACACATTCTATCTTTTCCGTAAGGGAAAGCTCATCTTTGTATAAGGGTTCAAAATTGCTCTCTTTACGGGAAAGAGTGTCAAGAATCTTTCCTGCTAGTTCAAGACCGCCTTCTCCGCCTTTTTCCCAGACTTCTGAAAGCGCAAACTCACATCCTCTTTCCTTACAAAAATCTTCTACATATTTAAGCTCTGCAGCGGAATCCGATGAAAACTTATTTAGAGTTACAACTACAGGAACTTTGTATTTTTGAAGGTTTTCTATATGCTTTTCAAGGTTAACGATTCCTCTCTTCAAAGCATCTACATTCTCGGTTGCAAGTTCGGTTTTATCTACACCGCCGTTATATTTTAAAGCTCTTACGGTGGCAACAAGCACTGCTGCATCCGGTTTAAGCCCTGCCATTCTGCACTTTATATCAAAAAACTTCTCAGCACCGAGATCTGCACCGAACCCGGCCTCAGTTATGCATATATCTGCCATTTTAAGAGCTGTTTTCGTAGCCCTTACGGAGTTACAACCATGAGCAATGTTTGCAAACGGACCGCCATGTACAATAACAGGTGTATGTTCCAATGTCTGGATAAGATTAGGCAAAATCGCATCTTTCAAAAGAGCCGCAAGCGCACCTACAGCATTTAAATCTTTTGCGGTAACAGGCTTTTTGTCATATGTATAAGCAACAATAATATTTCCCAGTCTCTTTTTTAAGTCTTCCATATCTTCGGCAAGACAAAGTATAGCCATTATTTCCGAAGCAACTGTAATAACGAAATGATCTTCTCTTACAACGCCGTCGGATTTTTTCCCCATACCGACAATTATATTTCTTAAAGATCTGTCGTTAATATCCAGGCATCTTTTCCATACAACCTGCTTAGGGTCTATATTTAAGGAATTCCCCTGGAAAATATGATTATCTAAAATTGCGGCAAGAAGATTGTTTGCCGCTGTAATTGCATGAAGATCTCCGGTAAAATGAAGGTTAAGGTCGTCCATCGGTACAGCCTGAGCATATCCGCCGCCCGCAGCTCCGCCCTTTATACCAAAGCATGGTCCAAGTGAAGGTTCTCTTAGGGCAATTATGGAGGACTTACCAAGCCTGGCCATTGCCTCTCCTATTCCTACGGTGGTTGTTGTTTTTCCTTCACCGGCAGGTGTTGGGTTAATAGCTGTTACAAGTACAAGCTTACCGTTTTTGTTTCCTTTTACCTTTTCAAGGTATTCTTCGGAAAGTTTAGCTTTATACTTTCCGTAAAAAATGAGGTCATCCTCATTTATTCCCAGTTTTGCGGCAACTTCTTTGATGTGAAGCATCTTGGCTTCTCTTGCAATATCAATATCCGACTTCATCTTTCCCTCCACATAGAAAATAGATTTGTTTTAACCCTATTGCACACCAATTAATCTAATCAACCAAGTCCGTTATTTTGAAGGAATGATTCAAACTCGTCCATAGTCATAAGTATCTTCCTAGGCTTTGTTCCCTCTTCCTCTCCAACAAGACCGGCTTCACAAAGCTGATCCATAATTCTGGCAGCTCTGTTAAACCCTATTTTTAATAATCTTTGTAACAATCCTATAGAAGCTTTGTCTTTTTCAATAATAAATCTTCCCGCTTCCGCAAAATACTCATCAGGGCCATCATTTGAGCCTGATGCCTGAGTGTTTTCGCTTTCTTTGCTTTCTATCTTTGAAGTTACTTCATCGCTGTATCTGATGATTTCGGCGTTCTCCGCTTTAAGGAAATCCACAACCGAACTTACTTCCTTATCGGAAACAAAGGCTCCTTGAATTCGAACAGGTTTTGGCAATCCGGATGGGAAGTAAAGCATATCACCCTTTCCCAAAAGCTTTTCTGCACCTACAAGATCCAGAATTGTTCTGGAATCTATACCGGAAGAAACGGCAAAAGCTATTCTTGAAGGAACATTAGCCTTTATAAGACCTGTAATAACGTTTACGGAAGGTCTTTGAGTTGCAAGGATAAGATGAATACCTGCAGCTCTTGCCATCTGAGCAAGACGGCAAATGGCGTCCTCCACGTCGCCCGGTGCAACCATCATAAGGTCTGCAAGCTCGTCTACGATTATTACCATCTGGTACATTTTTTTACGGTCCACATCGCTGCCGTCGGCTTTAAGCTTAGCGACCTGCTCATTATATCCTTTAAAGTCTCTTACACCAAGTTCGGCAAACTTCTTATATCTGTCAGTCATCTCCGCTACTGCCCAGTTAAGCGCTGCAGATGCTTTTTTAGGATCTGTGACTACCGGTATAAGAAGGTGCGGTATACCGTTGTAAACGCTAAGTTCAACAACTTTTGGGTCTATCATTATAAGTTTGACATCATCAGGATTAGCCTTATAAAGAATAGACATTACAATAGTATTTATACATACGGATTTACCGGAACCTGTAGCACCGGCAATAAGCAGATGCGGCATCTTGGCAATATCGCCGATTACCGTTTGACCGCCGATATCCTTACCTACCGTAAAGCATATATTTGATTTGTGCTGTTTAAATGAATCACTTTCAATAAGCTCACGAAGGAAAACTGTTGAATTCTCTTTATTTGGAACTTCTATTCCTATTGCGGCCTTGCCCGGAATCGGAGCTTCTATTCTTATATCAGCAGCTGCAAGATTAAGTTTTATATCATCTGCAAGACTTGTAATCCTTGAAACCTTAACGCCCTGCTCAGGCATAAGCTCATATCTTGTAACAGACGGACCACAAGACACATTATTCACCGTAACTCTTACTCCAAAGCTTTCAAGAGTACTTTGAAGTTTGTTGGCGGTAGCCTGGAGTTCATCATTTGAATCTCCGTACTGCTTATTAACAGGCATAGTTAACAGATCTGTCGGAGGGAAAACATATTCCTTAACAGGTTCTGCATCTTCAGCCGCACTTGCTGTATTGACTATCTGCTCATATGTTGTAGGCTTTGATGAGTTTTCTGCCTTGTTATTCAAAGCTGATGTTCCCATTCCATAAGGAGCACTGTCAAAGATTGTCTTTTTAACTCCCGCTTCTTTATTTCTCATATCTGCCAGAGACGTCTCGGAAAAACTAGGCTCCTCCTCAGCATCAAACAAAGCAACTTTAGGCTCGTTATCTCTGAAGTTCCTATTATTATAAGTAAACGCCTCATTTTTTGGAGCAATATATTCAGGTGAATCGTAAAAAACCTCATCATCTTCGTAAGTCTGCTCGGTTTCGTTATTATTAACATCAAATGATGGAGCAAATGAATCAGCTGTTCCGGATTGATTAAATAAATTCACACCATTTACAGGTTTTACCTGTTCACTGTTATTCGAAACACCTGCTGTATTTGCTGTATTTGCTGTATTTGCTGTATTTGCCGTATTTGATCTGATGATTTTAATTTCGTTTGCGGCAGGTTTAACACTCTGTCGGGACTCCTCTTCTTCCGAAAACATATCGTTAACAGCGTCTATGGTATCCTGTGAAGGTATATATCTTCCGGTATAAACAAGTTCCTGCTCCTCAGGGGATAATCCGGCAGGGATTGTTGAAGTTACGCCGCCAAAGAAGTTTTTTTGTGCTCTTGGATCGATTGAAGCCCGTCTTTCTTTTCTGTTTAGTCTATTTTTGATGTTTTTTAATTCTTCATCTGTATTTTCATAAAGATCGTCATTATAACTCTTAGATTTAGCGCTTGGAAAGTTATTGCCATCCTGTGCATTTGTTGCACCGGCATAGTAATCCGGTGTTTCATCCAAAGTTTCATCTTCATAATAAACATCATCATCTGTTTCTAAATTTTCAGGTCTGACAAAGAAGAATTTTCTTGCTTTTTTCTTGACCTGTGCTCTGTTATTGCTTGTATAATCCAGATATTCCTCTTCAAATTCTTCTTCTTCTTTAATCCTTCTCTCGTTACTTTCCTTAACTTTATTTACGGATGCATGGAATAATTCTGATACAGCCGCAAAAAAAGCTTTTCCCGTAAACAGCATCAGGCAAAGTATCTCAAGGGCAGCCAGCACAACATAACTGCCGGATTTGCCAAAGAAAGGTATAAATACCACACAAAGCATTCCGCCGAAGAAACCTCCACCGCTTTTTGTGGTTTTAGAAATATTGTAATAATCAAAAAATGAACTTGTTTCAGATGTTTCTCCGAATGTAAGCTGAATTAATGTTGAAATAATGATAAGAAGACCAATCATTGAAATAAGTTTAGGTAAATAAGCCGTATTTGTACCTCTGTTAGCAACACAAAAAGCAACC
>JAILFQ010000084.1 GCA_024697505.1 Lachnospiraceae bacterium | reverse complement strand
TGAAAAAGATAAGTTTCTTATTATGTCCAGCCATCAGATGGCTACAATTGAGGAATTCTGTTCCGATATAACCATTCTTAACAGAGGTAAAACGGTGCTTACCGGAAACCTTAACGAGATTAAGAAGGGCTACGGAAGAGTTAACCTTTATCTTAAATGCGATTCGGATATCAGTGGCGAAGTTGCCGCATCCGGTATAACCATAATTGAAAAGACACCTTCGGAATATCATTTGAAAGTAGAAAACGAAGACCAGGCAAGAGCCTTTCTTGTAGAGCTTATGAACAAGAATGTGCCTATTGTTAAGTTTGAACTTCGCGAACCATCACTTCATGAAATATTTATCGAAAAGGTAGGAGAGACGAATGAATAAAGAGGAAATAAGAGGCTGGAAAGATGTCTTCTCATTTACTCTTATCCAGACCTTAAAAAGCAAGTCGTACATTGTGTCCATGGCTATCCTTATGATAATCGCTTTTATCTCCACTCCGGTAATGTCTAAGTTAACGGGCGGAGTTACAGGCGGAGAAAGTGTAAAGACAAGTATAAGTACACTTTATATTGTAAATTACACCGCTTACGACATTAAAGCAGAAGACCTTGTCCTTCCGGCAGGCTTCGAAAGTATAACACTTAAAACAATAAAGGGACTCAGCACCGAAACAGTACCTGAAGACCATGGAGTAAATGATGTTGTTTGTAATATTATAGACGCCGGTTCTTCTCTTGTATTGGATTTTGTGGAATTTCCAAAAACCGATGTATCATCATTGGAAATTATGACCCTTACAAGTTGCATTACAGAAGCTGTTAAAGAAGCAAAGATCAATGCCCTCGGAATTACAAGGGCGCAGCTTGACGAACTTTCGGTTTCTGTAACATCATCTGCAAAAGTAATAGACGTTAAGGAACTTGAAGTTACGGAAGATACTTCTATCTCCCAGAACGAGTACTGGTTCCTTTACGGTGTGCTCTTTGTGGTATTAATGATAATTATTATGGCAAGCTCTGCGGTTGCAACATCTGTTGTGGTTGAGAAGTCTTCAAAGGTTATTGAATATCTTCTTACATCCATAAGACCTCTTGCAATAATTATAGGTAAGGTTCTTGCTACGCTTATTACAGTAATGCTTCAGCTTGTACTTACAATCCTTTCGGTTAAAGTATCTTCAATGATCTTTGCACCTATAACAGGCTCAAATCTCAGCGGACTTCTTTCAAACTACATGTCTGCGGATGCAATAAACGGTCTTAATCCTTTAAATATAATTATAGGTCTTATTATTGCGGGAGTCGGACTGGTTTTCTATTCCACACTTGCAGGTCTTTGCGGTGCAACAGCAAGCCGTCAGGAAGAAGCAAGCGAAAGCCTTATGCTTTTCACAATGGTTGCCCTTGTAGGCGCTTACATGGGAATCGGTTCGGCAGCAAGTCTTATGGGCGGAGAAAACGGATTTGTTACATTTTCTCTTATCTTCCCTATTTCTTCCTGCTTCCTTCTTCCGGGTGCAATTATCATCGGAAAGGCAACACCGCTTATAAGCCTTATTGCAATTATTGTTTTGCTGCTTTCTACACTTCTTCTTTTTAAGTTTGTTGCAAAGGTTTATGAAGCACTCATTCTTCATAACGGAAGCAGACTTAAGGTAAAAGATGTATTAAGCATTTACAAATCCTCTAAAAAGAAGAAGGGGGAAAAACAACATGAATAAATTTAAGGGATGGAAGGAAGTTTTTTCCTTTGATTATAGACAGACCGTAAAAAATAAATCTTATATTATAATAACCTTCTTAATCTGCCTTTTAACAATAGGTGCGGGAATTGCAATCGCAATTGGAGTTACATCCGCATCCGAAAAGGAGGATCCTGACGATGGTCCTGAGTATTCCATTGTGGAATATGTTTGCGTAGCGGAAAACAAGGAGTTTGAAAATGTGGACTTTCAGGCAGTGCTGGACAGTTCCGGACAGTACTTTGAAGGTATAGAAGTTGCATACGTTGAAGCAGATGATGAGATCGAACTTGCAAAGCTTGTTAATGAAGACCATTACACCATGGGCGTTATGATCGTAAAAAAAGCTGACGGAAGCGGATACGACATAAGGGCTGTTCTTTCTTCAAATTCTGCGGTGGAGTCAACTGATGCTCTTGAAATTGTAAATCTTTTTGTTGGCGCGGTTAACGCACAGATTGTTGATAACAGCGGCGTTTCGCCGGAAGTTGCTTATGAACTTACAAAGCCTGTGGTCACTTCCATAAGAATGGACGGAGAGGAGCCTAACCCTATTGCTTCCATAATCAAGTACATTTTACCGGCAGTTTTCGGCCTTGTGCTTTACTTTATGCTTCTTTTCTACGGACAGAATGTTTCCAAGGCTGTATCTACGGAAAAGACATCAAAGCTTGTGGAAACACTCCTTACATCTGTTCACCCATACGCTTTGCTCACGGGAAAGATATTTGCAAATGTAGCTGCGGCAATGCTCCAGTGCCTTATATGGATTGCGGGTATTATGGCAGGTCTCTTTATAGGATCCACACTTGCTGACGGTATGTATCCGGATGCACAGATGAGCCTCAGCATAGGAATAGAATTCCTTCGTGCAAATATAGGAGAGAGCGCACTTTCTCCTGTTGCCTTTGTAATTTCTCTTCTTACGTTTGCCTGCGGCTTCCTCTTCTACAGCGTACTTTCAGGCGTAACGGGAAGCTTCGCAAACCGTCCGGAAGAGGCACAAAATACACAGGGACTTTTCGTATTTCCTATTGTAATTTCCTGGATCTTATGCTATATTGCAACCTTGACGGAGCAGGATGCGCTTCTTACGGTTCTCAGACTTGTACCATTTACGGTTCCTTTCTGTA
>JAILFQ010000040.1 GCA_024697505.1 Lachnospiraceae bacterium | reverse complement strand
TCTGGTCTCCGTTGTAGGTACACCATCCCAAAGCAAGTTCGCTTAAATCTCCGGTTCCTATTAAAATACCGCCTTTCATGTTGGCGTAATCAAAAAGCACCTGGGTTCTTTCTCTTGCCTGGGCGTTTTCGTATGTAATGTCATGCACCTCAAGAGAATGGCCAAGATTTTTAAGATGGTCTGCGGCCGCCTCCTTTATGGAGATTTCCACAAGACTTGCCCCACAATTATTTACAAGACTCTTAGCGTTTTCATAGGTCCTTCCGGTAGTTCCAAAGCCGGGCATTGTAATTCCTATAATGCCCTTCCTGTCCAATCCGAGTATATCAAAGGCTTTGCAGGTTACAAGAAAAGCAAGGGTGGAGTCCAGACCACCGGAAATTCCTATAACCGCAGTCTTTGCTCCAATATGGGAAAGTCTCTTAACAAGGCCGAAGGCCTGCATGTTCGTAATTTCCGCAGCTCTCTGCTTTCTGTTTTCAAGATCCTTTGGAACAAACGGATGTCCGTCCACTTCCCTTAAGAGCCCGTCGCCTTTTTCGTCCACAAAAACTTCCGAAAACAGGCAATCATCCCTTAATATGTCGGGCTGTGAGAAAGTCTCTGCCCTTTGTCTTTCATGGTTTAATTTTTCAATATCTATATCTGAAATAATGTAACTTGTTTTTGTATCAAAAGGTTTCTTTTCCGCCAAAACCGCACCGTACTCACAAATGATAGAATGTCCCGAAAACACAAGGTCCTGGGTTGATTCCCCCATTCCTGCATTTGCATATACATAAGCACACGCATTCTTGGCACTTGCCATGGAAACAAGTTCTTTTCTGTAGGCAGCCTTACCTATTACTTCATTTCCGGCAGAAAGATTCACAATAACGTTAGCCCCGTTTAAGGCGAGTCTTACGGAAGGTGCATCAGGCACCCAGGCGTCTTCACAGATCTCACAGCCAAGTACCGCGCCGGTAAACTTATTATCATTTCCGTACACCTTTACTGCCTCCCAAATAAAGAAATCTTCAAAAAGATCCTCTTCATCCATGTACGGCGTAAACCACCTTTTCTCGTAGAATTCATCATAATTTGGAACAAAGCGTTTAGGAAAAACGCCTATTTCCTCTTCACCATTGAGCAGAACTCCACAATTGTAAAGGGCTCCATTGGTACTTCTTAAAGGCGCACCGACAAAAACCGCCATTCCCTTCGCAGCATCATTAATAGTAAAAAGTGCTTCTTTAGCTTTGTCTATTAGAAGGGACTGCTTAAAAAGATCCGCACAGGTGTAACCGGTAACACAAAGTTCCGGAAATACTGCCACCTGCACTCCTTTTTTCTTGAGTTCCTTTATTGTTTCGCATATTACCTGAGTGTTTTTTGCAACATCTCCCACAACCACTTCAGGAGAAACGCTTGCCACTCTTAAATAACCGAATTCAGACATTTCTTCTCCTCACGTTTCAAAGCTTTTAACTATTTTACGCAAAATACGGTATTAAAGATTTTCTGCTCTTTCCTTAATCCTCTTGTTAAAGTTTATTATCTTATGATCGTACTCTTTTTCCATAAGAGTGGAGTGAATAAGAAAATCTGCTGTTGCCTTGTTATTGGCCATAGGAATGTCGTACACTCCAGCAATTCTAAGAAGTGCTTTAACATCCGGATCGTGTGGCTGTGCAGTAAATGGATCGGAGAAGAAAATAACGAAATCTATCTTTCCTTCAACAATCTTTGCACCTATCTGCTGGTCTCCGCCAAGAGGGCCTGAGTTATAGCCTCTTACAGGAAGTCCCGTTCTTTCTGTTATCATTCTTGCAGTTGTGCCTGTTCCGCAAAGGAAATGTCCCTTTAATATTTCCTTGTTGGCTTCGCACCACTCTATCATTTCTGCTTTTTTGCCATCATGGGCAATAAGTGCAATGTTTTTCTGTTTTCCTATCGTCATTGTTACAAAATCGTCTTCAAGCATTTTAAATTAATCCTTTCTGTTAGTGTTTTTTTGTTTTCTATACCTACCCAAAATGATTATATACAGCAAAGGGCTAATTTTTCAAGTCGTAATCTTTTGCAGGGTATAAACAATTAGTTGGCACAAAAAGCCCCGGCACAAAACCTTACCTGATATCCGGTAGGATTATATGGCCGGGTGGCTTTTAATGTGTATATGCAACTACACTTCTTTTAATTTCACTTTGCAGGTATATTACCCTGTATGGCTTTAGAACATAATTCCTGATGCCAAGATTTTTAAACTTCTTTATGGTCTCCATATCTCTGTATGAACCGATCGCAATAACAGGAACAATGGAAGACATCCTTTCGTTGTTCTTCTTAAGTTTGTCCATATTTGTAAGATCTCTATGGTCCACATCCACAATAACCACGTCAGGTTTTCCGTTCTTTTTTATATATCCTTCTGCCTGGTAATCACTTTTTACATGGGTAAAATTATAAAGATAGGACATTTTTTCCGAGAGATTCGCATATGTATCATCTCCCTCATCTATTATCATAACGCTAAGTTTCTCAAGCTTCTTTATCATTTCCTTGCGCTTTTCTTCTTCGCAAAGAACGTTAAAATAATCTGTATCCGAAGGCATTGTGATAACCATATTGCTGTTCTTTGGATCCGAAAGATCTATTTCTTTCATATTTTCAAGTCTAATGATCGGACGAAGATTTCTTTCACCGCTGTTTTCCACAACAATGCCCTTAACCATGCCATCCAGCTCAACTTCCGTTCCTTTTGGATAAATCGGAACATACTTAAGGAAAGCCTCCACCACGTCCGGATCGTAAAGAGACCCCTTACCGCCTTCAAGTATTTCTATGGCAGCAAACGGTGAATACGAAGCCTTATATGTGCGCTTGCTTACCAAAGCATCGTAAACGTCCACCACATGTAATATTCTTGCCGAAAGAGTTATGGCATTTCCGGAAAGACCGTTTGGATATCCGCTTCCGTCGTAATTCTCATGATGGCATAAAACAGCGTTTTTAACCATTGAAGAAATATCCAGTCTTTCTTGTATGATTTTATAAGACATTTCCGGATGTGTTTTTATAAGAGCAAACTCTTCCTGGGTAAGTCTGCCGGGCTTGTTTAAAATTTCATCCGGAATTTCCTGCTTACCAAGATCGTGCAAAAGGGCAGCAAGGACCAAATCTTCGAGTTCATCCATATTAAGGTTCATACCAAGTCCCACGTTGCAGGCATAAACTGCAACATTTACGGAATGAGCAAAAGTATAATTGTCGAAAGTCCTAAGATCCTGCAGATCCAGGTTGACA
>JAILFQ010000038.1 GCA_024697505.1 Lachnospiraceae bacterium | reverse complement strand
ATAGCCGCAATTTCGGAGTCTGTTTGAGAAACAGGTTTTCTTCCTTCAAGTGCAAAATCTTTTGCCAGTTTATGATAGTTTTCTATAATTCCGTTATGTATAAGTGTTACTTTACCGAATGTATGAGGGTGAGCGTTTGTTTCCGTAACCCCTCCATGAGTTGCCCATCTTGTATGCCCTATTCCGCAGCCGGATTGCATATCCCATGGAAGAAGGTTTTCCAAAGCCGCAACCTTCCCCGTAGTCTTAATGGTCTTTATGCCATCATTTGTAAAGCAGGCTATCCCTGCACTGTCATAGCCCCTGTACTCAAGTTCTGAAAGTCCCTTTAAAAGAACGTCTTTTGCATCCAGGTAACCGCAAAAACCAATTATGCCACACATTTTATTAAATTTTTCCTCCGTATTTTCGCACAAAAACAGAGGCATAGTTTCCCCCTCGGAAAAAAATGTCTGTTTTTATTCTTATTCCGGTGTCTGTATTTCTGTTACAAGGTTTCCCCTGCTTTTTGCCACAGACTGCGTTTCCGGTATACGAAGGAGCATCCGCCGAATTTTCGATAAACTCCTCACCTCGTCAACTGGCTTTTAAAAGCAAGCCCTTTCGGACCCGGTTTTTATCCGGGCTTCCAAAACAGGCTTCTTTTCCTTGCCTTTACGTACTGGCGCTAATGTTTGGGGCAGACACTCTCTGCCCCGGGTATTTCACCTTAACATATGTTAACAAACCAATCTTTTAAAATCAAGCACAAAAGATACTTTTTTACCAATATGTATCCCAATCCTTAGTAAATCTGGTAAGAGCCTCCATATAGAAGTAATCTCCCCAGCTTACGCATTCATCAACGCCGGCTTCGCTACAGGTATTGTAAGGGCTTTTCTTTGAGTAGGTACCATGAAGTACCAATCCGTTAGAACCGTTTTCCGGTTTAACGGCATAGTTATCCGCAAGACTTTTAAGCATCTTTGCTGCAAGGCTTCTGCAATAAGCTGCCTCTTCTTCTCCAACAAGATTTGCCATTTCAAGAAGACCGCAGGCAACAATGGAGGCCGAACTGGAATCCCTTGGCTCCTCTCCTTCCGTAAAGATCATATCCCAATAAGGAACCATGTCCTCCGGAAGTTTGGAAAGATAGAAGTCTAAAGTCTTCTTAAAGGCATCCTTATATTCTTCTTTATGTGTGTATCTGTAGGAAAGTGCGGTTCCGTAGACTCCCCAGGCCTGTCCTCTTGCCCAAAAGCTTTCATTTGAGTAACCCTGGCAGGTTTCCCCCCTTAAAGGTCCGCCTGTGTTTTTATCCATAAAAAATGTGTGATAGGTACTTCCGTCCGGTCTTATGGAATACTTTAAACAGGTGGTAATGTGTTTAAGTGCAATATTTCTGTATTTATCATCACCGGTCATTTCACTTGCCCTGTAAAGCAAAGGAAGATTTAGAAGACAGTCTATAATATATCTGTAATTTCCTTCTTCGCCCATGGCTCCCCAGGCCTGCAGGAATTCTCCCTTTTCCTGAAAACGGGAAATAAGCATATCCGCAGCAAGTATGGCTGCTTCTTTTGCTTCTTCGTTTCCGGTAAGTTTGTGCGCAGCAATACAGGAAGGGGAATACAAAAAGCCCATATCATGATGATCCACAGCAATCTTTTTCTTGATCCTTTCTATAAAGCCCGGGATCAGTGCCTCTGCACCCCTCTTAAACTCTTCATCTCCCGTAAATTCGTAGGCAAGCCAAAGCTCCCCCACATAAAAGCCATTGGTCCACTGGTCGTTTTTACATACAGGATAAATACCGTTTACGCTGGAATGGTTTAAGTACTCCCCAAAATTCTTTCGCAAAGTATTCTTTAAGACCTTTACTGAGGTCTCAAGTGCGATCTTTGCTTCATTGTTGCTTATCTCCGCCTTTTTCTCGAACACTTTATTGTCCTCCCTCTATTATTATTTCAACCGTTTCAGGTTTGATATACGTTCCTCTTATAAGGGTTATAAAAACCTCCTTGCCAAAATGATCCTTATAACTTGTCTTTATTCCTTCAAGACTTGAAAGTTTACCTTTAAACTCCATTGTAACCGTATCTTTGCCGGAAGTTTTTATAAGAGCTTTATTGTCCTTAAAAGTAACCTCGTTCCTTGTTACAAAACTCTCCGTTACCGTTGAGGCACCTTCAAAATCGTCAAGCAGAATGAGTTTTCCGTTATTTACATTAAAGTTAAATCTTCTTTTAACTTTAATGATATCCTTTGTATTATAAGCTTTTCCTATACTAAGTTCCGTATAAATATTTCCGTCTTCTTTTTGATACTCAGCAAA
>JAILFQ010000231.1 GCA_024697505.1 Lachnospiraceae bacterium | reverse complement strand
GGAAAGATTGTTGCTCCTGTTATCGGAGACCTTATTCTTGAAGGAGATAAGGTGGATATTAAAAAGACAGAAATAGTTACAGACAAGATAGAAAAGCATTCCGATAAGCCCGAATGGCTTGCGTAAGAAAAATGCACCGGAAACTCCGGTGCATTTTTTTATTCGTTATTGTTTTTCCAAATTGCGTTTTCCCAGACGAACCTGTAAAAGTCGGTATTAACTATTTGCAGGGAAGAAGCGTATTCCGCATCTATAAGGGAACTCATGGAGGATAAGTAGTCATCAAGCGTTTGCTTTGAATAGTTTTCCGTATCCACCTTCCATGTAACCTTGTCCTTTGGTGCATAGTAAGTTACATAATCCGTAACAAAGCTCTTGTTATATAAAACTGCCTTATGCGGTGCATCGGAAAATACATCCTTGCCTGCCATTAACCTGGAGTCGTATTTAATATTTAAAAGATTAAGGACTGTTGGCAGAATATCTACCGTTGAGCAGTAAGCGTCGCTTACTATTGGCTCTTTAAGACCTGCGTTGTAAATGATACAGGTGGACTTAAAGAGTTCGGTTTCAGCATCCAGTTTCTTCCCGGCAAGTGCAGCCCTTGTTGTTGTATTGTTGTTTTTGTCTATGTAGTAAGGGTAATGGTCTGCTGCAAGAACTATTACGGTATTATCCAGCTTACCGGCTTCTTCAAGTCTTTTTAAAAGGTATTCCATGGCCTTGTCCACTTCTACATGGGCGGCAATGTAATAAAGTGCCTGGGAGTCTGTGATCTCATCTCCAAGTGCAGCCCTGACTTCGTCGATATGTTTCTCTGCATTTCTGTTAAAGGAGTCCTTATTTGTGTCCCTTCCGTTGTAAGGACCGTGACCGGAGAAGGTCATGTAGTAGGCGTGGAAGGTGTCGTTATTTATATAGTCGTCTACAGATTGCTGCATCATTTCCAGGTCTGAGGTTATCCAGCTGTTGGAAAACTTCATTCCGCCGTTTCCGTCTCCCACGTCCCTAAACTTTGTTATGTAGCCTATATTCGGCCAGGTTTTGTTTCTGGAATAGTAAGTGCCTTTGTAATTGTGGAAACCGTAGGACTTTGCCCCAAGCTGGTCGTAGAAAAGGTTTCCCAGCCCAAAAGGCATGTAATTGGTTGCGGTAGAAGCAAAGGAGCCGGTACTGTGCCCATTGTCTACATTTTTTCTGGAAATATCCGGCCAAAGGGCTGTAGCAAAGGCAAATTCTCCGTTTATGGTGGTGTTTAGGAAGCTGCTGTAGTAGTTGTTGAGAACAATGCCGTTATTTGCCATCTTGTAAAGGGTAGGTGTTACTTCTTCGTTAATTGCATAAGTCCAGAAGGATTCTGCACAGATGTAAATGAGGTTGTAGCCTTCAAATATTCCTGTGTATTCGTTTTTACTTGTAGGATTTACGGTGGCAAAGTATCTGCAAAGAGATTTGGTCTCTTCGTCGGTTGCAAGTTCTGCAAGCTCGTTAAAATCTATTTCATCGTAGCACCAGTGAGTGTAGCTTAGCGGTGCAGGTGTAGGAGTAGGCGTCTGAGTAGGTGTAGGAGTTGCGGTTGCATTCGGTACGGGACTTGTTTCTACGGGAAGCGTAGGCACAGGTGTGGGTATGGAAGTTGGAAACAGGGTTGTTTCCGGGTCTTCCGTAGAAAGACCGGCGAGTGCTTTTGTAAGGTCTTCCCCCTGTGACGCCGCGTTTTCAACCGCAATTTTTGCTCCGTCGGAACCAAGACCAAGGCAGTAAGCCCTTGCTTCTATAAAAGATGTGGAAATAAGTCCGAGTTTGCTTACGGATGTATCTGTATCCGAAAGTGAGTTATTGTAAATGGCATAGGCGGATCTGGCGCCGGTGCCCGCAAGCCTTAATGCAAAAACACCCAAAAACCAAACCGGTAGTGTAAGCAAAAGGCATACGCCCAAATTTCGAATATGCTGCTTTCTTGCAAAAAGTTTTCTGTTTAGTTTTTTTGCAAAGAAAACATCCAGAAAGATGCAAACAATAAGGGGCAGAAAGAGCACTATTATTAAGTGGGCGTTTTCTCCAAGTTCCGCAAAAACGGATGCCTTAAAGTTTGTGATCGCATCACCGCCCATGCCCATCATTGAGACTGAATAGTAGGAACCGAAGATGTCGTGATAGATAAGCTGTGATGTATAAAATATTGAAAGAAGAGAAAGCATTACATAAAAGAAGATCTTATTGTGAGTCTTTGCCGGTGTAGAGCAAAGCGCTGTTAAAAACAGGGACATTGCAGGCAAAAGCACGAGAGAAAGCGGTGTGAAAGCCGCATCTGCATTTGTTAGACAGTGGATAGCAATTTCCCAGTATATTAAGGAAAGGAAAAAGGCTCCGAAATTTATAATCCATGAAGGAAAGTCTATTCGTCTTTCCGCTTGTTCGTTATCCATTTTATTTGCTCCTTTTAATGCATAAAATTCAACTGCTATTTTAGGACAAAAGGAGATACTTGTCAAAACAAGATAGTTATATCTATCTTAGAAAAAATTTATAAATGTTTATAATATTTTGGTGTATTCTGAAAGTAGATAAAAAAGCATAAAAGAGAAAGAGTAAAAATCAATGCAGATAAAGGATATGTTTCACAAAATCACCCTTGAGGACAAAACGGAGTTTGACGCACTGACAAAGAATGCCACTCTAAACGCCTGCGATTATCCATTTGCCGTCAATTACATTTGGGCGGATTACCTACAGGCTGAAGTGGCCTTTGTAAACAATACGGTCTGTATACGGTATTTTGTGGATGGAAAAAGATGCTACCTCTACCCTATGGGAGGGGACGCGGCTTCCAGAACGGAAATTGTTAAGAAACTGCTTGAAGAAGAAGCCGGAGAAGAAACAGAATTTACGTTAATTTCCGAAGACAATAAGGAAGAACTCAAAAGATATTTTAAAGGCAGGTTTGAAATAACAGAAGACAGAGATCATTTTGATTACGTGTACAACAGAGAAAAACTGGAAAAGCTCCCGGGTAAACACCTTTCTTCAAAAAGAAATTTCCTTCACAGATTTAATGATGGCGGAGATTGGACTTTTGAGGAACTTTCAAAGACAGGTTTTGAGGAGTGTCTCGGTCTTGATGTTAAATGGAACGAAAAGCACGGATACGAGATGACAGGCATGGTTGCCGCAGAGGCCGGAGCCATAAGAAGAGCGTTTGAACACTACGACGAGCTGGGACTTTTTGGTGCTGTAATACGTCAGGAAGGGAGAATAGTGGCTTTTTCCGTGGCGGAAAAATTAAATGATAATACCGCGGTTATACATTTTGAAAAGGCGGATATAGAGGCAAAAGGCTCCTACCAGATAATTAACCAGCAATTTGCGGAGCACTTTAAGGAGTTTGAGTTTTTAAACAGAGAAGACGATGCGGGAAATGAGGGCCTTAGAAAATCTAAGCTTTCCTACCTGCCGGATGTGTATGTAAAAAAATATACAGCGGTTAACAGCGGATTTTCCTACGCAGACAAAGAAGACTATCCGGAAATAATAAAGCTTTGGAAGGGCAGCTTTGGAGATACCGATGAATTTATAACCTCATTTTTAAATGATATGTGCGATGATGAGAAGATACTTATGTTAAAAAGGGACGGAAAGCCGGTTTCCATGGCGGTGCTCCTGGACGGCGCCTACGCAAACGGGGAGGAAAACATGCCCGTTAAGTACCTTTATGCCTTAAATACAGCAAAAGAAGAAAGAAATAAGGGCTATGCAACTCTTCTTCTGAAACACATTAAAGAAAAGATCAAAAAGCCTGTTTTCCTGGCCCCCGCAAATGATGCCCTTGCAGCTTACTACGAAAAGTTTGGCTTTAAGACTTTTTGTGAAAGGGAAGAAATTACGGAGACCTGCTCCGAAACGCAAAATGATGCGGTGTCTGCGGGATGTACGGAGTACTGGGAGTTTTCTGAGGGCCTTGTAAACAGGTACTTAAACTGCCGAAATAAAGCTTTTGCCGGACACAGGGCTCTTCTGTGGGATGAAAGCTTTATCCGGTTTGCTCTTATGGATCTTTACAGGGAAAAGGGGAAAGTTATAGAAACAGATGGCATAATGGCAGCAGTTAAAGACGGAGACAGCCTGATCGTGGAAGAGTGCACTGCTCTTGGAGAAGAAAGGGCGGGCTTCCTTAAAAAACTTGCGGCAGCTTACGGAAAAAAAGTCTGCTTTGTACTACCAAAAAGCCAGGCAGTTGGCCTTAAAGACGCAGAGGACAATATAGACATAAATTATGCCGGTCTTTTGCTGGGCTGAAAAATATATCATAAAAAGCATCGGAAATGATGCTTTTTATTTTGCACAATTTGGTTATATAAAATTTATATTTTTTTTATTCTGAATATATGGACATGGGTTGGAAAAAACAGATTTGGACACTAAAAAAACCGTCTG
>JAILFQ010000230.1 GCA_024697505.1 Lachnospiraceae bacterium | reverse complement strand
AAGCCTGAGGGTGTTATGGGAAAGAGAGAAGACGGCAAAAAAATAATATATTACAAAGACGAACTTAATGATGAGTTTTCCGAAGCTGTTATAAACGCGAAAACAATAGACGAGGATTACGATTACGTAGGTGGATTCGGAAGGAGTCTTGGCAGATTTTTTCTATACAAGTGTTTTGCCAGGCCCTTTGCATTTATCTACTTAAAACTTGCTTTCGGACATAAAATAGTTGGGAAAAGGAAACTTAAGGCGGTAAAAAAAGGCGGTTATTTTATATATGCCAACCACACCAATCCGGTGCCGGACGCCTTTATTCCTTCCATGGTAGCCTTTCCGAAAAGTGTTGCCGTAATTGTACATCCCGCAAATGTTTCCATGCCGGTGCTTGGTAAGATCACGCCTTGTCTTGGCGCCCTGCCGCTTCCGGATACAATTGGAGCTGCAAAGAATTTTTCTAAAGCCATAAGTCACTTTTACAAGAAAAACTTTGCCATAATGATATATCCGGAGGCACATATATGGCCTTACTACACAAAGATAAGACCTTTTAACGAAAAGTCCTTCGGCTACCCGGTTTCCGAAAACGCACCGGTTTTTTGTTTTACAAACACTTACCAAAAGAGGAGATTTTTTAAGAATCCAAGAATGGTAACTTACATAAACGGACCTTTTTATCCAAAAGAAGAGGGAACTCTTAGGGATAAAAAACTTACACTTCGTAATGATGTGTATAATGCAATGTGCGCAGAAACAGTCCATAATGAAGTGGAAAAGATCACATATATAAAGGGGGAATAGGCTTGAATATTTTGTTTTCAGGAAATTCCAAAGTGTTTGACGGCGTACTTAGTTGTATGCTTTCCATTCTTAAAAGAACAGAGGTTAAGGAAGGCTTTAATTTCTATATTCTTACCATGGAACTTACGAGAATGAAGCCGGAATACACCGCAATATCCGACGAGGCTGCGGCATATCTGGACCTTGTGGCAAAAGAATACAACAAAGACAATAAGGTTATTAAAATAGATGTTACGGATATATATGAAAAAGAATTTGCCAACTGCCCTAATGAGCAATGCTATTGTTCTCCGTATACCCTTCTTCGTCTTTTTATAGATCTTTACCCGGAAATACCGGATAAGATACTTTATCTGGACGTGGATATTATGTTTAACAAAGATATAGCTCTTTTGTATAATACAGACCTTACAGGGTATGAGTACGCGGCAGCAAGAGACCACTACGGGAAGTACCTTTTAAACCCTAATTACATAAATGCGGGCGTGCTGCTCTTTAATATGAAAATGGCAAAGGAAACCAATCTTTTCGGAAAAGCAAGAGAACTTATAAAGAAGAAAAAAATGCTTTTTGCGGATCAGGACGCCATATACAGAAGTACTACAAGCAAGAAAATGCTTCCGCAAAAATTTAACGACCAAAAGTTTTTGCACGTTAAATCTACTGTGGTAAGGCATTTTTCCAAGAGGCTTTTTTATCTGCCATATCCGCATACGGCAAATATTAAGCAGTGGCATTTGTCCAAAATGTACAGGGCTTTTGGGTATTCCTGTTTTGACGACATACTTTATGAGTATGTATACAGAAAAATGAAATTCGAAAGAGAATATGAGAGGAATAAATAAGCAGGGGGAGAGACAAAATGGGCGTTATTGATTTTGTAACAAACGAAATTGTATCCGTAGGGAACCATGTTGTTCCGGTTTTCTTTGCGTGTGACAACAATTTTGTAAAATATATGATGGTATCTATTAAAAGTCTGGCGGACCATACAGACCCGCTTAGAAAATACAAGATACATGTGCTTCATACAGACATTTCGGCTGAAAATCAAAAGCGTGTTAAAGCAATGGAGCAGCCAAACTTAACGATAGAGTTTAACGATGTTACGGAAAGGCTTGAAAGGGTTAAGAAAAAGCTTCTTATAAGAGACTATTATTCTTCAACAACATACTACAGACTTTTCATTGCAGACATGTTTCCGCAGTACGACAAGGTTGTTTACATAGACAGCGACACCGTTGTTTTAAAGGATGTCTACAATCTTTTCCGCTACAAGCTGGGAGACAACTATGTAGGTGCAGTGCACGAGCAGCTGGTTATGAGGCAGGATGTGTTCGGCAGGTATGTTGAGGATGTTATGTGCGTTTCCAGAGGAGCCTACTTTAACGCAGGTGTTCTCCTTATTAACAGCAAAATCTTCCGAAAAAAGAATATGCTTAAGCAGTTTACAGACATGCTTAATACATATTCATTT
>JAILFQ010000368.1 GCA_024697505.1 Lachnospiraceae bacterium | reverse complement strand
AAAGAGAGGATATCACATGAGAAAAAGAGCATTAATAATAACAGGATGTGCACTTATTGCAACACTTGCATTAACAGCATGCGGAGGTGCAAAAAAAAACGTTTCTCAGAACGAATCGGAGGCAACTCCAAAAGATGAGATGAAGGCTTTTGCTTATGCAACACAGGATGAAAAGCTTGTTATGAGCGAAGGCGAAGATAAGCAGGACTATTATGTAATAAGTACTGAGGAACTTGACTGGGAAGACCTGGATCTTTCGGAGTTTGGAGATGAGTTCTGCGATCTGAGCGGACGTTGGGATCATTTTAATGAAGAAACAGGTACTTTCGACTGGGAAGTAAAAGATATTTTTACAAATGTAGTTCTTGTAAGTGTAGAAGAAAAATTCTCCGAGGAAGATCTTAAGGCTCTTATGGAAGAGAATAATCTTGAACTTGTTTACGACTACGAAAACTTTAGCATGTATGCCTTTAAGTGCCTTGATGCAACAGATGACGAGAGCCTTGAAACTGTAATGAAAGCTCTTGAAGCAAATGAAAACATACTCACTGTTGAAAAGGATGGCATTTGTACATTAGATTGATTTGCCAACATCTTCTTACTTTTTATAAACCATAACAAAAGACCTGTGCCGCAGCACTTCCCGAAAAGGGTTTGTGTATGCGGCACAGGCCTTTTTATTTTGTCTTTTTTTATTACAGTCAGTGTAATTATTACAATACAAACTGGTATATACAGAAGCTGAAATACATAACCATAAGGAGGATTCCCTGCCATCTGTAAATCTTACCCTTAATAAGAGGTGGAAGACACATGATGAGCATTACTATTAACATTAAAGGAATGTCAATAAGAAGAGAAGAGTTCATTCCTGTATCTAAAAATGTCTTTTCACAAGGAACTTTAAACGGTGCAAGTGTTGTTGCAACGCCGGATACCAAAACCAGGTTGAAGAGGTTTGCACCGATTATATTTCCAAGAGATAAGTCACTGTGTCCCTTAATAAGAGAGGTAATAGCGGTTACAAGCTCCGGAAGGGATGTACCAAGAGCAACAAAGGTAAGAGCTATAACGGTATGAGGAACTCCAACGGTTTCCGCTATTTTTGTACCATTGTCAACAAGAAGGTTTGCGCCTACCGCAATAACTGCGGCACCGAGAATGAGGAATAAAATATCTTTCCAGACAGGTGATGACTTTTCGTCATTTTCCGTATTATCCGAAACATCATTTGCTGTGGAAGCAGTGGCAGAAGCCTTTGCCTGCTTAATGCAAAGAATAATATAAGCAACAAATCCGGCAAGAAGAATAACGCCGACAATTCTTGAGAAGTAACCGGTAATGTATGCAACTCCCACGTAGAATGCTGCTGCACAGAAGAAAAAGATGATAGGAACTTTTATGCTCTTTTTCTCAACCGGAGCAGGCCTGAAAGCCATTGTAATTGCTGCAATAAGTGAGGTGTTACAGATTATTGAACCTATGGCATTTCCGTAGGCAATAGCAGAACCGCCGTCACCGCCTGTTATGGCGCCTGTTGCGGAAACCATTACTTCCGGAATTGTTGTACCTATAGAAACAACCGTTGCTCCTATAAGGATTTCCGGCATGTGAAAGCGATGAGCGATTCCTGTAGACGCGTCCACAAACCAGTCCCCTCCCTTAACAAGACATACAAATCCCACAAGGAAGAGGAGAATTTGAATAACTATTGGATCCATTTTTTCTCTCCTTTATACGTAAAAAACGCATTAAAATATACATAATGAAACAATTATAGCAAAGTGGGCGGAATAATCAAGGAGACATTTGGAAGGAAAAATACAAAAATTTTAGTTGCGAAGAAACGTGTTTCAAGATAAAATGGAAGTTACCACAATATGATGACAGGATTGCGCCCAAAAAAGAAGAAAATGGGCATTTTGTCCTGGGTTTTGAAAGAGGACATCATTTAATGAAAATACTTATAACTAACGATGACGGCATAGATTCCGATGGCCTTATACGTCTTTCCGGGGTTGCCTGCAAATATGGTGAGGTGTACGTATTTGCGCCTAACGGGCAGTGCAGTGCAATGTCCCACAGGATAACCCTCAGAGAACATATAGATGTCTATGAAGTTAAAGATTTTCCGGTTTCCGGGGTTAAAGCTTACAGAGTTGACGGTACTCCGGCGGATTGTGTAAGAATAGGGATCATGAGCTTTATTAAAGAAATTCCGGATCTTGTGCTTTCCGGCATAAACTTTGGTTATAATTGCGGAACCGACATACAGTATTCCGGAACAGTTGCCGCAGCGCTTGAGGGTGCAAGCGAAGGGGCACATTCAATAGCCTTTTCGGAAGGTGCAAACGGGGTACATGAAGTTACGGATCTCTATCTTGAGGAAATGCTTAAGACATACATGAACAAAGCTCTTGAGCGGAATCAGATATGGAACATTAATTTCCCGGAGTGTAAAATGCAGGATTTTAAAGGCATTTTAACTGAAAGGAAGATTGCTGACAAAGCTTTTTACGATGACGGATATTCCATTGAGGAACTTCCGGACGGCGGCTTGCGTTTAAGAGTCTGCGGAGAGTACAAAGAATGTGCTCCTGAAGGAACAGACGTAAGGGCCTGTATCGATAATTATATTTCAATCGGGACGGTTAAAAACGTTAGTTGATCTTGTTATTTATGTCTGTGTATGGGGTGGCGCTTTATGGCGCAAATAAAAGTTAAGAGATTTGCGAGGAAATTATAATTGAGAAAGTACAAGTTAAGAATCGGACTTGACGTTGACGACGTTTTATACGACTGCAACGCTTATGCACTGAGCCTTATTAACGCCAAGTATCCGGACGAAGAGCCTATATCCATTAATGAGATTAAGGGATGGGGTGTATACGGAAGGCGTGCGGACGAAAGAATAAAGTATTATTCGGATCCTGAATTCGTAGCTAACCAGCCTGTGCTCCCGGGAGCACAAAAATTTGTCCATGAACTTACAAAGTTTGCGGATGTATTCTTTGTTACAGCAGTACCTGTTGCATGTATGAGTGCAAGAGGTCAGCGTCTACTTAAAGATTTTCCGGAGGTGCCTCCGCAGAACATAATCATCGGTACAAGAAAGGATGTAATCCAGCTTGATATTCTTCTTGATGATGCGGCACATAACATCTCCAACTCAAAAGCAGCATATCCGGTGCTTCTTCGTAAGCCTTGGAATATGGATATGTCCGGTATTTTATCCGTTAATTCTTACAGCGACTTTTTAAGTCTCTGCAAGATGATCAGAAATTCTTTTACGGAAAAGATAAGCGATCTTTCAAACGGCGGCGTTGTTTGTCTTGTTGGTCCGTCAGGTTCTTTGAAAAACGAGATCGCACATGCTCTTACAAGAGATAAAGCTTTTGAGAAACCGGTTACTTCTACAACGCGTCCTAAGCGTACCGGTGAGGATGAAAATCTCTATCGCTTTATTTCTGAAGACCAGTTTTTAAAAGAAAAAGATGAAGGAAAATTTATTGAGAGTACGGTTTATTCCAAGTATCATTTCGGTACCCAGGCAGAAGCTATAGGCCCGATCCTTGAGCGCGGTCATTATGCCGTAATTCCGATAGATGTTTGCGGTGCTCTTACGATCAGCAATGAGTTCCGTAAGCATTCACTTCTTGTGTTTGTAAATCGTCCAAAAGCCAGCGTTATAAGAAACATAGTTGAAAGGTATACAGATCCTGACGACAAGGTAAGACGTATTATGGCATTGGATTTTGAATACAGAAATGTTGAAGTATGTGACGCAGAGCTTACGGTTGGAGACGATCCGGAAGCTGCCGCAGAAACATTAAAGGAACTTATAAAAACAAAATTTACCAACGTAAAGTAAGGATGAGGTTATGTTTGAAAAGATTTTTGAGGATATTAAAGCTTACGACAGAATTATCATTCACAGACATAAAAACCCGGACGGAGATGCGCTGGGGAGTCAGATAGGTCTTAAGAATCTTATTAAAGAAAATTTTCCTGAAAAGGAAGTTTATACGGTGGGAGACGAAGCCGGCCGTTATGCCTTTATGGAAGAGTCAGTTATGGATGAGATTCCGGACGAATATTATAAGGGAGCGCTTGCAATAGTGCTTGATACTTCCGGTCCCACACTTATCAGCGATGAGCGTTACAAGCTTGCGGATAAGACTGCAAGAATAGACCATCATTTGTTTGTGGAGCAGATCTGCGAAGATGAGGTTTCGGACTCATCATTTGAGTCCTGCTGCGGAGAAATTGCGTATCTTGCAAAGGAATGCGGTTTAAGACTTAATAAGCTTGCCGCAACAAGCATATATACCGGTATGGTTACGGATTCCGGAAGATTCCGTTTCGATTCCACTACAGCAAGAACTTTTGAAATGGCTGCTTTTCTTATGGAAGCCGGCATAGATCTTACAGATATCTATGCAAATCTTTATGCGGACGATTTTGATGCAGTGCAGACAAAAGCTAAGTTTGTATTAAAAATTAAGCGCACCGAACATGGTGTGGGTTATATATACAATACAAAGGAAGAGGTTGCCGCAACAGGTCTCAGCACTTTCTCTGTTTCCAGAGGAATGGTAGGAACCATGGCAGATATTAAAGGCATAGATATCTGGGTTAACTTTACGGAGTCGGATGAGGGAATCCTTTGTGAACTTCGTGCAAGCCGTCTTAACATAAATCCTATTGCCTGCAAGTATGGCGGCGGTGGCCACGCAAAGGCGAGCGGTGCATGTGTTCCGGATAAAGAAACAGCTATGGCTATGTTAAAAGATCTGGACGATATGCTTGCCTGACTAAACTTATAGGAGTGCTTATGAACGAAGAAATAAAGAAAACCATATTAAACAAGATAAAAGAGTATGACAAGATAATCATTTCCCGTCATTTTCGTCCGGACGGAGATGCCGTAGGTTCTACACTTGGACTTCAAAGAATCCTTAAGGCATCATTTCCGGAGAAGACAATTCTTTGCGTAAATGAGGACTACAGCGACTATGTTGCTTTCCTTGGTGAGGAAGATACCGCAACCGACGAGGATTATAAAGATGCTCTTATGATCGTTGTGGATACGGCGACAGAAGACAGGTGTTCAAACAAAAAAGTAAATCTTGGAAAAGAACTTATTAAGATAGACCATCATGTGGACATTGCTCCTTACGGAGATATTTCATGGGTTGAGGACTGGCGTTCTTCTGCCTGCGAAATGATAGTGGATTTTTACGTTACTTTTAAAGATGAACTTACCATTACCAAAGAGGCTGCTCTTGCTCTTTATACCGGAATGGTTACGGATTCCGGAAGATTTAAGTATACGGAGACCTGCGGAGAAACCCTTCGTATGGCAGCTGTGCTTTTGGATGTGGGAGTGGATATTGTTACACTGTACGCAAGACTTTACCTTGAGGACTTTGATTATCTCAAATTCCAGTCTTATGTTTACGACCACATGAAGGTTTCCGAAAACGGAGTTGCCTATGTTTATGTAGATAAGGAGATGCAGGAAAAGTTCAATCTTTCCCACGAACAGGCAAGTAATGTTGTCTCCATGCTCTCAGAAATTAAGGGCTGTATTGTGTGGCTTGCATTTATAGATAATCCTGATGGTACCATAAGGGTAAGACTTCGTTCCAGATTCGTTGTTGTAAACAAGCTTGCCGAGAAATACGGCGGCGGTGGACATCTTTGCGCCTGCGGTGCAAATGTAAACAGTACCGAAGAGATGGAAGCTCTTGTTAAAGATGCAGATGCATTGGTAAAAGACTTTAAGGCCAACAATTTTTACTTATAGGCCGCGTTAATAATTATCATTAGTAATTTTAACAAATCCGGGCATTCCAAAGTTTTATTTCTGTGGTAAATTATTAGGGTTGTCTTTTGAAAGGAAATGCATATGTATTTTGACATTCAAAGAGCAAGCATGTTAAAGCGCATATCTGCTTTAATCTTGGACTTTATACTTGTAATGATACTTGCAACGGGCTTTGGTTCTCTTATTTCCGGAGCAATAGGGTATGATGCTTCTTTAAACAAGCTTAATGCCATGTCTGCGGAATATGAGGAAAAGTACGGCATTAATCTGTCTGTTACCCCGGATGATTACGCCGGTCTTACGGAAGAGGAAAAGGCTGTATATTCCGAGGCGAACGAGGCAATGCTGAATGATGAAAACATCAGCAGCCAGTACAGTCTTTTGATAAATAAGACGCTTATAGTCATGACCTTTGGCATTTTGCTTGCAATGCTTGTAAGCGACCTGGTTGTGCCCCTGCTTTTTAAGAACGGACAGACGGTGGGGAAAAAGATTTTTTCTCTTGCCGTAATGAATCAGGACCAGACGAAATTAACGGGCATAGGACTTACAAT